>NZ_JBVJHZ010000023.1:0-88790 GCF_055586545.1 Glycomyces sp. NPDC050141
CCCCCCCCCCCCCCCCCCCCCCCCCCCCCCCCCCCCCCCCCCCCCCCCCCCCCCCCCCCCCCCCCCCCCCCCCCCCCCCCCCCCCCCCCCCCGACGGCCTGCGCTGTCGTACCCCCGTGTCACCCTTGATGCCGGGGGACCGACGTGCGACCCGCCCGACCGCGCGGGAGGGACGATCCGGGCACGTTGCCGATATTGACCAACCAACCGGTTGGTGTTCTAATGGGGCAATGCGGCAGGAAGCCGATCGATCCGATCCATTACGGAGTGAGCAGACCATGCACGCGAACCCCATGCGGCCCACCGAGAACGCCAACGGCCGGGCGCGGCGCCTCCTCGTCGTCCCGGCGATGGCGGCGATCGTGGCCGCGACCGCATGCACCGCAACCGATTCGACCTCCACCGGCTCCGACTCCGGTTCCACCCAGGGCCCCGGCGAGGCGGTCTGGGGCGACCTCTCCTCGCCCGTGGGGATGGCCTACGACGCCGACGGGGCGCTCTACATCGCGAACTGGTCCGGCGGCACGATCGAGCGGTTCGCCGCCGACGGCGACCGCAGCACCTTTGCGAGCGGCCTCGACGGCCCCTCCGGCCTCGCGATCGACGCCGAAGGCGTCGTCTACGCGGCGTCGTACAGCGGCGACGTGGTGTGGCGGTTCAGCGAGGACGGCGAGCCCGAGGTGTTCGTCGAAGGCCTCGCGACCCCGGCCGGGCTGTCCTTCAACGCCGCCGGGGAGCTGCTCATCGCCAACCGGCAGACCGACGAGATCCTCGCGGCCGACGCCGACGGCGAGACCCGCGTGGTCGCGACCGGGCTCCAGACCCCCGTGGGGGCAGTGGAACTCGACAACGGCGACCTCATGGTCAGCAACATCAACGGCGGCGTCTCGCTCGTCTCGGGCGGCACCGAGGCCGAGCACGTCAACACCGAGCTCGCGAGCCCCGGCCCCGGCATCGCCCCCGCGGGCGGCGGCGCGGTGTACGTCGTGGACTACGGCGGGTCGACTGTGGACATGATCGAGCCGGACGGCACCCGCACCACGGTCGCGGACGGCTTCGACAGCCCCACCGGCATCACGGTCGCGCCGGACGGGCGACTCGCCGTGTGCGACTGGGGCACGCAGTCCCTCTACCTGATCGACGCCATCCACTAAGGAATAGCGGTCAGCGGCCCGCCTTGCGTCGCTCGTAGTGGCGTGCGACGCGGACGCGGTTGCCGCACCGCTCGGGGGAGCACCACTGGCGGCGCGGATGGGCGGGCACGAACAGCATCACGCAGTCCTGCGCGCCGCATCGGCGCAGTTTCGCCGCGGCCGGATCGGTGAGCAGGTCGATCGCGGCCTGGGCGAGTGTGGCGGCGAGCCGCTGCGCCGCGTTGCCCTGTCGCCGCACCGAGGCGGTCACGGCCGTCCCGTCCCAGGTGAGGCGGGTGCGCCCGGGCGCGGCGTTCACTGCCGCCGCGAGGCCCTGCAGGCCCGCTTCAGGCGGGCGCCGGTCTTCAAGGAGCGCGGCGAAGACGGCGGCCGCGTGTCCGCGCACCGCTAGTACCTCGTTGAGCGCCAGTCGGTCCGCGGTCGCGCCGGACTCCGGCAGGCGGTCCGCTTCGAGCGCCAGCCACGCGCGCAGCGCCTCGGGGCCGTCGAGGAAGTCGCCCTCGGCGGTCACGGTGTTCACCAGATCGATGGCCAAGGGCTCGCCGACCAGCGGGGTCATCGCATTCATGAGCCTAATGCTACATCGTTTTATTCATGCGTTAGCATCTTGGGGAGAAGCTAATGCATTATCAAGCCGAGAAAGCGTGTGAACGATGAACCGACTCCCTCTGGTCCGCCACGGCCGCATCGACATCGACGGCGTCGACGTCCACTACCGCGAATCCGTGCCCGACCGCGACGACGCGCCCGTCCTGCTCCTCCTGCACGGCTTCCCCACCGCCTCGCACCAGTTCCGGCGCCTCATCGACGCCCTCGGCGCCGACCACCGGCTCATCGCCCCCGACTACCCCGGCTTCGGCCAGACCACCGCCCCCGCGGACTTCACCTACACCTTCGACCGCCTCGCGGACATTGTGGAGGGCTTTGTCGACCGCCTTGGCCTGCGACGCTTCACGATGTACCTCTTCGACTTCGGTGCGCCCGTCGGCCTGCGCCTGGCCGAACGCCGACCCGAGCTGGTCGCCGGACTCGTCGTCCAGAACGGGAACGCCTACGCCGACGGCCTCTCCGAGGCCGCACGGACCTTCATCGCCCTCTCGCCGGAGCAGACCGGCGCCGAAAGCCAGATCCGCGACCTGCTCACGCTGGAAGGCACCCGGTTCCAGTACGAGACGGGCGCGCCCGACGGAGCGCTCATTTCCCCCGAGGGCTGGACGCTCGACCAGCACTACCTCGACCTGCCCGGCCGCAAGGAGGCGCAGGTCGCGCTGGCCTTCGACTACAAGTCGAATGTGGAGCGGTACGACGGCTGGCAGGCGTGGCTGCGCAAGCACACGCCGCCGACCCTCATCGTCTGGGGCACCGGCGACCCGTTCTTCACCGAGGCGGGCGCCCGCGCCTACCTGCGCGACCTGCCGGAGGCCGAGCTCCACCTCCTCGACGCCGGGCACTTCACGCTGGAGACGCACCTGGACGCCGTCGCCCCGCTCATCGACGGGTTCCTGGAGCGGCAGCGGTGAGCACCGCTGCGGTGCTTGGGCTTCAGGGGCTTTAGGGCTGCGGCGCGTCCCGGATCAGGCAGGTGAGGCGGCCGGTGCAGACCCGGCGGCCCTCCTCGTCGCTCACGACGATCTCGTACGTCGCCGTGGAGCGTCCACGGTGGATCGGGATCGCGGCCCCCTCCACGGTGCCGGACCGGACCGCCCGGTGGTGGGTCACGTTCAGGTCCACGCCGACCGCGATCTTCTCGGGCCCGCCGTGGAGCATCGCGCCGATCGAGCCCAGGGTCTCGGCGAGGACCGCCGAGGCCCCGCCGTGGAGCAGCCCGTACGGCTGCCGGTTCCCCTCCACTGCCATCCGCGCCACCACCCGCTCCGGGGCGGCCTCGAGCACCTCGATCCCCATGCGGTCGCCGAGCTCACCGGCGGAGAACAGCTGGTCCAGGTCCATGCCCGCACCGGCGAACCGGTCGCGGACCTCGGCGGGAAACTCGGTCATCTCGGGCGGCTCCGTTCAAGTCCTGCACGTCGGTGTGCACTCGGTGGGCCCAGTCTAGGTCGGCGCCGCGAAGCTCAGCGGAAGACGCCGAGGACCATCGCGATGAGGGCTTCGACGTCGTCCTCGGCCATCGGCTCGCCCGAGATCCCCATCCGGTGCAGCAGGGTGCCGACGATGACGTCGATGACGAAGCGGACGCGCGCCTCTGATTCGCCGAGCGCCTCCTGCAGTACCGCGAGATGCGGGGCCTGCAGCTGCGTGGACAGGATCTCGCGCAGCTCCGGGTCGCTGACGGCGTCGGTGAACACGCCCGCGAACGCCGCGCCGACCCCCGGCTCGCTGATCTTCGCTGCGGCCCAGCGGATCGCGGTGGTCAGGAGCTCGTCCCGGTCCTCGCTCGCGACCGGCGCCGGGCCGAACGCGTCCACCAGGCATGCGGTGATCAGCGCGCCCTTCGACGGCCAGCGCCGGTAGAGCGTGGTCTTCGCGACGCCCGCCGCGACCGCGATCCGGTCCATCGTCGCGCCCGCGTACCCGAACTCGTGCACTGAGCCGAGGGTCGCGGCGAACACGCCCGCGTTCAGGTCCGAACGGGGGCGCCCGGCCGCCGGGGAAGTGGATGCCTGCACGGGATCAGGCTATCCTGTCAATTACGCTACCGGAAGTAGCGTTATTGATCCGGGAGGACACATGAACAGCAAGGCCCCGCTCGGCGCCCGCCTCATGCTCAAAGAAACGTCCGACTGGGACACCCTCACCGCCGACGACGTGACCGCCGGACGCGCGAAACTCGCCCGCCTGCTCCGCAACCCGGTCATGCGCCTCGTCGCCGGGGTCCCCGACCGCCGCGCCCGCATCGAAGAGCAGACCATCGAACTGCCCGGCCGCCGCCTCACCCTGCGCGTCCACCGCCCCAGCGGCCGCCACGGCAGGCTCCCGCTCGTCCTCTCCTTCCACGGCGGCGGCTTCATCACCGGCACCGCCGCCCAGAACGACTGGCTCAACAGCGGCCTCGCCGCCGGACTCCCCGCCGTCGTCGTCGCGGTCGAATACCGCCTCGCCCCCGAGCACCCGCTGCCCGCACCCGTCGAGGACGGCTGCGACGTGCTCGACCGGCTCGCCGAGGACCCCTTCGGCTGGGGCATCGACCCCGACCGGATCGCCGTCCTCGGCGAGAGCGCCGGAGGGACGATCGCCGCGCAGCTCGCACTGCGCTCCCGCGGCACGGGCCCGGCGCTGCGCGCCCAGGTCCTCGTCTACGCGGCCCTGGACTGGACCGCGACCATGACCGACTACCCCTCGGTCGCAGGCAATATCGGGCAGCCCGGCCTCTCCGCCGCCGAACTGCGCTTCGCGCGCCGCTTCGCCCTGCCCTCCGGCTTCGACCCGGAACGCGTGTCCCCCTTGACGACCGCGGACCTCGCGGGCCTGCCGCCCGCGCTGGCCGTCGCGGGCGAGCTCGATCCGGCCTACGACCACGGCCGCGTGTACGTCGAACGCCTCCGCGCTGCCGGGAACGACGCCCGCTTCACCGGGTACCCGAACGCGGTCCACAAGTTCATCAGCGTCCCCGGCATCGTCCCGGCCGCGCGGATCGCGCGCCGCGAGATCCTCGGCTTCCTCGGCAGCCGCCTGCGCGCGGGTGCGGCGGTGCAGTAGCGACGACCGGGGCCGCGGACGCCTGCGCGTCCACGGCCCCGGTGCGGCTCTGGGGGAGCCGGGCTACGCCGGCGTGCAGGTCACGGCCGGAGCGACCGCGGTTCCCGTGCCGATGAAGCCCCACGCGGAGGTCTTGGTCTGGCCCGCCGCGACGGCGCCGTTCCAGCCCACGTCCTTCGCGGTGACCGACGAGCCCGACGAGGTCACGCCCGCGTTCCACGAGCTGGAGATCGTCTGCCCGCTCGGCCAGGTCCAGTTCAGGGTCCAGCCGGTGATCGCGGCGCTGCCCGCCGTCACGTCCACATTGGCCTGCCAACCGGAGTTCCAGGTGCTGACCACCTTGATGACCGCCGAGCAGCCGCCCGTCGGGCCCGCCGTGGGGCTCGTGGTCGGCGTCGTCGGGACGGTGGTCGGGGACGTGGTCGGGTCGACCGGCACGTTGAGCCCGAAGAACTCGAGGGCCTTGGCCGCCATGCCGTTCGCCATCAGGTTGTGGCCGACGCCCTGGAGGCTGATCGCCTCGACCGGCGCCTGCGTCCCGGTGCCGCCGTAGCGGGTCCGGTTCCAGTTGGTCTGCGGCGTGTCGGAGAGCTCAGGCGTCTGGTCGGTGCCGTTGACGTTCGTCCACTGGTCGATCTGCTCCTGGAAGTTCTGGTAGAACAGGACGTCGTCGTTGGTGCCGTGCCAGATCTGCATGCGCGGCCACGGGCCGCTGTAGCCGGGGTTGGTCGCGCGGACCTCGTCGCCCCACGCCTGCGGCGTGCGGTTGATCTGGCCCTGGGAGCACTGCGAGTTCCACTCGGAGCCGTTGTCGGTCCTGAAGCAGGTGTAGGGGACGCCGGAGAAGGCCGCGCCCGCTTCGAAGACCTCGGGGTAGACCCCGAGCATGACGTTGGTCATCATCGCGCCGGAGGAGATGCCGGTGGAGAAGATCCGGTCGGTGTCCACATTGTGCTGGGCGATCGTCCAGTCCATCATGGACTTGATGCCGACCGAGTCGGAACCGGTGCCGCTCAAGGAGGCCGCCGAGGCGACGTCCCAGCACTTGCTGGAGCGCGTGACCGACGGGTACACCACGATGAAGCCGTACTGGTCGGCGAGGCGGGCCCACTCGGTGCCGCTGTAGAACGCGTTCGCGTCGCCGCCGCACCAGTGGATGCCGAGGACCAGGGCGGGCTCGGGGGCCACGTTGTCGGGCACGTACAGGTACATCTGCAGGCTGCTCGGGTTGTTCCCGAAGCTCGTGATCTGGGTGAGCGACGCGGCGCTGGCGGGCTTGGGGATCATGACCGCGACGAGCGCGACCGCGGCGACGAACACCGCGGCGGCCGCGGCGATCAGGCCTCTGCGCATGCGGGGGAGGGTGGTGGCTGACATGGGGTCCTCTCTTGGCGCTGCCGGGTGCGCCTTGACGGCCCGGGGGATCGGGCCGTGTGTGCCGGAAGAAGATCGATGGGGATCATCGCGGTGAGGGTCCACACACTATATATCTATGAGTTTCGATATGCAAGCGCTCCCAAGGAGGCTGGGGTCGGTGTCCGGCCCCCGGGGTCGGGTGTGTCGGAGCGCGGCGCCCCCGGTACCGATGATCGCGCGGGGGTACGACAGTCCGTCCCGGTCAGGCGCGCTCGCCCGCTGCCGCCGCGATGCCGAGGCCGATGAGGGCGGTGCCGCCGGTGCGGTTGAGGATCAGCTTCGAGCGGGGGCGGCGGAGCACGTCGCGCGCGGCCGAGGCGACGAGGCCCCAGACCGTGTCGCATGCGGCCGCGAGCACCGCGAACGTCGCGCCGAGCAGCAGCATCTGCAGCGTGGCCGAACCGGCTTCGGCGTTGATGAACTGGGGGAGGATCGCCAGGAAGAACAGGATCGTCTTCGGGTTCAGCATGCCGACGACGAAGCCCTCCGCCATGGTCGCGAGCGCCCGCTTCGGAGTCCCCGCCTCGTCGGGCGCCGCCATCACGCCCTTGCGGTCCCGGAGTGCCTTGACGCCCAGGAACACCAGGTAGGCCGCGCCCGCGTACTTCACGATCGCGAACGCCAGCGCCGACTCCTGGATGAGCGCGCCGAGGCCGACCGCCGCGAGGGTCGCGGCGGCGAAGGTGCCGATCGCGTTGCCCCAGGCGGTGAGGACGGCCTGCGTGCGGCCGTACGCGAGGGCCCGGCTGATGGTGAACATGACCGAGGGACCGGGGATGAGGATCAGGATGAGCGCGGCGACGACGAAGCCCAGGTACTGCGCGGTGCTTGGCATGCTCCGATCAAAGCACCCGCCCGCGACGACGGCAACCCCATTCCAGAGGAGCCCGGTCGGGCGGCGCGGCGCGGCGCGCGCCGCGCGCGCGGTGGGCGTAGGGCGTGCCCCTTCCCACCCGCATCCGCCTTCGCCCAACCGAAAAAGGCGATAGTCCCACGAGGGTGCGACAGCGATGTGTGCCCGCTTGATTTCCGTTGGGTGACGTGGCGCATAATTTTCATGACCTCCCACCCTTTATCCATACAGGAGTGTTCATGGACCACCCGCCCCGCGCCGGCGGACCGCCCCCGTCGTCCCGTTCCGCGCCCGCCCGCATCGCGCCCCAGTTCCTGCCCGCCCCGAACCGCACCCCGCCCCCTCGGAACGAGGTCGAAGCGCCGAAGGCTGCCGCTGCTGAGCGCCCGCACACTACCGGTGCTATCGAGGTCGATCCTTCGTATTCGACGCTGCTCCAGACGCAGAGCGACGCCGCCCGCGTCACGCTCGCGATCCTGCTCCTTGCCGCGCCTGTGATCGCCGCCTTCAGCGCCTACCTCCTGCCGACCATCCGCACGATCCAGCTCAGCCGTATCGAAGGCCTCAGCGTTTTCGGGTCTGCCGAGACCATCGGCTCTGCGAATTATCAGGAGGTTTTCGACGAGGGGCTGTTCGCCGACGGGATTGCCTCTCTTGTTGGGCCGGTTGGCATCATGGTTATCGTCGCGGCGGTGATCGCTCCCCTTGCGGCTTGGCTCATCCACCGCGCCGGGCGGCGCCTGCGGACCACCGCCACCGTGGTTTGGAGCCTCGCCGCTCTTACTTTCGCGCCCGCCGCCCTCACCGTCGCCTGGCTCATCGCCCGCCTCGTCTCCGGCAGCGACCGCGAAGCGAGCCTCTACGACTGGCCCGGCCTCATCTCCGGCGTCGTCCTCGGCCTCTGCGTCCTCACTGGACTCGCCGCGATGCGCGGCACCGCAACGGGAAAGCCGACCGCGCTCCTCGTCACCGCCAGCCTCGCCGCATTCGCCACCGCCGCCGCCGGACTCCAGACCTTCGCCTACAGCACCATCAGCGGCCTCCCGCAAGACACCGGCACCCCCGTCGCCCAGATCTTCGACGGCCTCTACTCAGGGATCTCCCCGGGCCTGTCCACCGCGAAGTCCGTGCTGCTCATGGCGATCCTCGCCGCACTCGGCATCGGCGCCGCGACCGTGTTCGCCACCGCGCGCACCAGGATCGACGTCGGCCCGGTCGACCCGGCACCGGCCCGGCCGCTGGCGGTCGTCCTCGGTATCGCCGCGCTCGTGCTCCTGCTCGCCGCCGCCGGGTCCTACCTGCTGCCCTGGCTCGCCCGCGCAGGCGAGGACACCAGCGAAGGCGCCGACCTGTGGCTCGCGGTCCGCCGCACGTGGGGCCCGCCGCTCATCACCACCGCGATCGCACTGCCGTGCGCGGCCGCAGGCGGCTACGCCCTCGGTGCCCTGCGGCCCTTGGGGAACGCCTCGCGCTGGCTCCTGCTGCCGTTCGCGCCCTGGCTGTTCATCGGCTCCGGGCCGCTCGGCGCCGCGAACCTCGAAGTGGTCGCGGGCGAAGGCGAGTACATGGTCATCGGCTCGTTCCCGCCTCGCGCCTGGGTCGCGGTCCCGCTCCTGTTCGTCTTCACGGCCCTGTTCTGGGGCCTGGAGGACCGCCGCCGCGCCGCGATCCTGCAAGGGGCCGAGCCCCGCGCGGCCCGCCTCGCGTTCCTGAACGCCGCCTGGCCCATGGTCGCGCTCATGGGGCTCGCGCTGCTCCTGGTCAACGCCCAGGACCTGTTCTGGCAGCAGCTGACCTTCCAGGACATGCTGTCGTCCGGCCCGATGATCACGGCCCTGGAGAACCTGGAGCTCGAGCGTTCCGGTGTGGCCCTGGGCTTCCCGGTCCCGATCCTGCTCGCGTACGCGCTGGCCGCGGCGGCCGCGGCGGTCTGGTACCTGCCCCGCGTCGCCATCAAGACGGGGAAAGCGTGAACGAGGGGCCGGCGGCGACGCCGGCCCCTCGCTCCAAGTCCTTAACCGCGGACGAACTCGATGTCGTGGAAGCGCCGCGCGGCCGTGTCGTAGTGCAGCCGTGCGCCTTCCATGTACCCGAACAGCGCGCCCCACTCGTCGTGGTCGGCCTCGGGGAACAGCGTCACGAGCCCGCATTCGATGTGCCCGCCGTGGCCGATCACCAGGGCCGCGTCGCCGGGGCCGAGCGGGGACATCAGGTCCGACCACTGCCGGGCGAGTGCGTGCGAGTAGTCCGAGGCGGTGGAGCCGCGGCGGTTGACGAGCCGCGCGAGCCGGGTGAACGGCGCGCCGATGTCGTACGTGGCGGCCTGCGACTCCTGCAGGAAGCCGTTGACGTTGGGGAGGGTCGGCAGTTCCAGCGTCACCGCGAACCCCATCGCGATCGCCGTCTCCCTGGCCCGGGGCGCGACGCTCGTGGCCACGACCTCGAAGGGCCCCATGAGCGTTCCCGACCATCGCGCCAGTTCGACGCCTTCCTGGGAGAGGTGGACGGCCTCGTCCCCTTCGCGCTTGCTGTGCCGGCGGATTTCGAGCATGGGCATTGGCGGTCTCTTCTCTTCTCGAACACGCTGCGCGGTACCAATCTACGGCGCGGCCGCCGGGCGCCCCGCGTCAGGGCTTGACCGCGATACCGGCCATCTGCGTGCGCTCGTACGGCTCGAAGTCCTCGAATTCGGGGACCTTCCGGTCGGGCTCCTCCGGGTACCAGCGGGAGACGTACTCGGGGACCATCGGCATGCCCTGGAAGTGCTTCTCGAGGCGCTCGACCGGCCTGATCCAGCCGTTGCCGAGCGTCTCCAGGCACCCCTGCGAGAGCCCGCGCTGGGCCGGGTCGCCGGTGTCGGGCCAGGCGGTGAGGAACAGGTGCGAGCCGGACGCCAAGGGCTCCATGAGGGTGGCGATGATCTCGTCGGGCCGCTCGTTCTCGTGGATCTGCATGATCATGCCGACGATGACGACGGCGATGGGCCGCTCGAAGTCCAGGTGCGCGCGCACCTCCTCGTTCGCGAGGATGCCGCCCGGGTCGCGCAGGTCGGCGGTGACCACAGTGGTGGTGCGGTTGTCGGCGAGGAGCGCGCGGCCGTGGGAGAGCACCATCGGGTCGTTGTCGACGTAGACGACGCGCGTGTCGGGGTTGATCTCCTGGGCGACCTGGTGGGTGTTCTGCTCGGTCGGGAGGCCGCAGCCGATGTCGAGGATCTGGTCGATGCCGGCGCCGCGCACCAGGTACTGGATGCCGCGGATGAGGGCCTTGCGGTTGAGCCAGGTCGCTTCGCGCACTTGGGGGATGAGGCGCTCGAAGACCTCGACGGCCTCGCGGTCGGCTTTGAAGTTGTTCTTGCCGCCGAGGGCGGCGTCGTAGACGCGCGCGGTCGAGGGGACCTCGGGGTCGATCCCCGGCGGCGGCCATTGCGGTGCTGCGTCGTTCAAGACGTTCCAATCGGCGCTGAATGGGCGGGTGACAGGGGAGCGGGGGCGTCGCGTCGGGCCGTCGCGTCGCACTAGGCGCTGGAGCGCGCTAGCGGTCCCTCACCGGTGCGGGACGTCGGTCCAGACTAGCCCATCGGGGGGTTGAACACGAGCTGCCGCACACCGGTAGTGGCGGCCGGTTCCACCCCCGCGGGCTGGGGAAACGCTCCCAGATCGGGCCGAAAACGGGGCGCCCGACGGCCGGGCGCCCCGTTCGAACGGTTGTTTATATAGGGCGAGTTCCTATGCGGCGCTGCCTGTTACGGAGGTGCCGGAACGCTCCAGGGTGTACTGGACGGTGGCCCCGCTCCAGAAGTGGAAGGTGAGGTTCACGGTCGAATTGTCGTTCACCTCGGCGAAGAACTCGTCGGTGAGCGCGATGGTCCCGGCCCCGTAGTCGGGGGCGAACGCGACGGCGAACTCCTTGTAGGCGGTCCAGTCCTGCGGGCCCGCCGGGGTCCCGTCCGGGTAGGCCGCCTCCATGGTCGCGAGCTGGTCCCCATTGAACTGGACCGGGACGGCGAGCCCGGTCGTGGTGCCGCTCGCGTCCCGCGCGACCGGGGCCTGCGAGGCGATCACGTGGAGCTCCCACGGCACGCCGCCGGAGAACCGGGCTTCGAGCACCGCCCGCTCGCCGAGCCCGCCGCCTTCGACGAGGCCGCCGAGCAAGGCGGCGCTGAGGGTCAGCTCCATGCCGTCCAGCGTGTAGTCACTGCCTTCGGCGAGCTCGCTGTCGCCGTGCCACAGGCCTTCGAAGGCGAGGCCGTTGTCGTAGAGCGGCACGGTGTGCGCCTCGGGCGCCGCACCCGCAGGCACGTACACGAGATCGGAAGCGGCCGTGGCGGAACGGGTCGTCCACGCGGACTCGACGTGCGCGAACAGGTCGGGGTCCTTCCAGCTGAACGCCTCGCGGTCGAAGTGCTGGCCGTTGTCCCACCACATGGTGGTCACGCCGGTCCGCTTCGCGTAGTACCCGAGGTACTCGAAGAACTTCAGCTTCTCGCCCTGCTCGACGACGCCGACGTGCTTGTCGAAGCCGAGGAGGCCCCATTCGCCGAGGATGACCGGCACGCCCTGGTCGATGAACGTGGCCTTGACGCGGTCGAACGCGGCCTCGATGTCGGCCCGCACCTCGTCGTTGAACGTCGTGTAGCCCGCGATGTTGACGCTGAAGGGCCAGAACCCGTAGTAGTGCACGGTGGCGGCGACCATCGGGTCGTTCAGGTCCGCGATGCTCGCGGCGGTCGCGTCGAGGCGCGCCTGCTCGCTGCTGGTGTGCAGGGTCGGGATGACGAGCAGCCGGTCGGCGTTCTGGCCGCCGGAGCCGCGCACGATCTGGTGGAAGGCGTCGTTCAGCTCGTCGAGCAGCGCGTCGCCCTCCTCCTCGGTGACGTCCGCGAACTGGGGTTCGTTGAGGTTCTCGAACACCAGGTGCGGCGGGGCGTCGGCGAACGCGGCCGCGATCTGCGTCCAGGCGGCGTTGTAGCGCGCGAGGACCTGGTCGTGCTGGGTCGGCATCTGGTTGACCCACTGCCACGAGTCGTGGTGGATGTTGATGAGCACGTAGAAGCCGTCTTCGAGCGCGAGGTCGACGACCTCCTGCACGCGCGCCAGGTACTCGGCGTCGATCGCGTAGTCGCCGCTCTCGGCCTGGTGCGCCGACCACGTGACGGGGATGCGGATCGAGTTGAAGCCCTGGGCCCGAACGGCATCGAGCAGTTCAGGGGTGATGCGCGGGTTGCCCCAGGCGGTCTCGTCCTCGCCGACGGCGTCGAGCGAGTTGCCGAGGTTCCAGCCCGGCTGCATGGCCGCGACGGTCTCGGCGGCGGTGAGCGCTGCCGCTGCTGATTGTGGGGCTTCAGGTTCGGCGAAGGCGGTCCTGACGGTGAGCGCGGCGGCGACTGCCGCCGCCACCGCAACCAGGGCCGCTATGAGCCTGATCGGTTGGCGTCGCAAGGGTGATCACTCTCTCTGCGCGCCGCGGGGAGGGCATGCCGGGTCGGCCTCCGTGCGGCGCTTCGGTATTGATCTGCCGGGAATATCCTGTATTGCGGGGTCGAAACGCTCCGGCAATGATTCCAGGACCATTGCCGCATGTCAACCTTTTGATCGCCTGTAGCAACAAAGAAACTCCCTGTCACAACCGTTGCGGCAAGGAGTTTCGGGCGCTCGGGCTCAGGCGTCCAGGGCGTTCAGGACCGAGTCGAGCAGGCCGGGGAAGCGCTCGTCGAGCGCCTCGCGGTTGAGGCGGAGGTACCGGTCGCGGCCGTCCACTCTGGTCCTCGTCACGCCGGATTCGCGCAGGACGCGGAAGTGGTGGGACAACGTGGACTTATGCACCTCGATGTCCTCGGCGAGCATGGTGCAGTTGTCCTCGAAGCCCCCGGCGACCCGCCGGACGAGCTCCAGGCGCACGCCGTCGCTGAGCGCGTGCATGACTTCGCTCAGCTGAATGTCCGCCGTCGCGGGGTGAGGCAGCTCACGCATGGTCGTCACCTGGCCTTTCGTCTTGCGGCCTAGAGTAGCGCGCGTCAGATGGTTGCACAACTATCGAACAATGCTTTAGTTTGATGATCACCCAACCATCAAATTGAAGGAAACCCCATGGACCGCAGGCTCATCCCGCTGGTCGCCGCCGCGTTCGCGGTCGGCACCGACGCCTTCGTCATCACCGGGCTCCTGCCCGCCATCGGCGCCGACCTCGACGTCGGCACCGCCGCCGCAGGCCAGCTCATCACCGTCTACGCCCTCACTTACGCCCTCGCCGCCCCCGTCCTCGGCGCCCTCACCGCAGCCCTCGACCGCCGCACCGTCCTGCTCGCGGCCCTGGCGGTGTTCGTCGCCGGGAACGCCGCCATGGCCCTCGCGGGCGACTACGGGTTCGCGATCGCCGCACGGATCGTCACCGGGCTCGGCGCGGCCCTGATCACCCCGCAGGCCAGTGCGATCGCCGCCTCGATCGCGCCGCCCGAGCAGCGCGGGCGCTTCCTCGCCGTCGTCATGGGCGGCCTGACCGCGGCCACCGCGCTCGGGGTCCCGCTCGGGTCCCTGCTCGGCGCCCTCGACTGGCACCTGACGCTGTGGGCGGTGGCGGTGCTCGGCGTCCTCGCCGCGGCCGGGATCGCGGCGCTCCTGCCGCCGCTGCAGGCGCCCGCGGCCGGCCTGGCGGCGCGCCTGGCCCCGTTGCGCGACAAGGCGGTCCTGGGGATCGTGACCACCACCGGCCTCGTCCTGGCCTCCGGGTACGCGCTCTACACCTATTTCGGTGCGGCCGCCGAGCCCGTGACGGGCGGTTCGCAGGCGCTGCTGACATTGATACTGCTGGCGCAGGGCATCGGCGCGGTCATCGGCAACCACCTCGCGGGGCGCCTGACGGACCGGTTCGGCCCCGAGCGGCTCATGCTCGCCGTCCAGGCGGTCATGGTCGTGCTGCTCGCCCTGGCGCCCTTGGCGTTCACGAACCTCGTGGCGGGCACGGCGACGGCGTTCGTGTTCGGCATCGTGGGCTGGATGGCGATCGTGCCGCAGCAGCACCGGCTGATCTCGCGCCACCCCGACGCCGCGATCGTCCTGATCGGACTGAACTCGTCGGCGCTGTACGCGGGCATCGCGCTGGGCGGCCTCATCGGCGGCGTCAGCCTCAACTGGCTCCCGGCGACCGGGCTCGGCCCGGTCGGCGCGGTCGTCGGCGTGGCCGGTCTGGTGCTGACGCTCGCGATGGTGCGCGCGCAGCGCCCGGCCCCCGTCTCGGTGTGAGGCAGCGGGTGGCCGACGACACCGGCACCGGCCGTGGCCTGCAGGTAAGCTTGGTCTATGGAGGAGTACGCGGGCGAGGAACTGGGCATGGGGTCCGCGCTGGTGCGGACCGCTTTCCTGGTCGACGCCGTGTACGCGGACTCGGTGCGCGAGTTCGACCTCACACTGCAGCAGGCGCACCTGCTGTGCATCCTCATCCCCAGGCCCTACGGGATGTTCGAGCTCGCGAAGAGCCTGAACCTGGCGAAGTCGAGCATCTCCGGGCTCGTGGACCGCTCCGAGAAGCGCGGCCTGGTGCGCCGCGAGGCCGACCCGGGGGACGGGCGCGCGTTCCGCGTCGTCCTGACCGACAAGGGCGCCCAGCTCGCCGAGCAGTTCCACGACGAGACGACCAAGCGCGTGGCCGAGCTGCCGCTGGGCCTCAGCGCTGAGGAGCGGGACGTCCTGGTCGGCCTGCTCACCCGGGTCGTCGCCGACAACCATGTGCCCGTGGTCTTCAGCGAATCGGGCTGCCCGGAGTCAAAGAACTGTACTGAGTAGTCAAGGCGCGCAGCGCTTTCCGCTGATACGACGAAGCCCCCACTGCGGTTGCAGTGGGGGCCTTCCCGTCCTTGTGACGATCAGCGGAACGGGGAGCCTTACTGTGCCGGGGCGGGCCGGTACATCGAGTCGAACATGCCGGTCATGAGGTCGCGGCCCTTCCACTGGACGACGGACTCGAGGGGCAGCTGCACCGGGCCGTTCTCGGTGAGCATCTGGCCGACGCCGAGCTCGGGGCCGAGCGGCACGATCACCTGGAACGGCGTGGACTGGTACTCGCGCTCCGGCGTCTCGCCGCTGATCTGCGCGATGATGTTGGCGGCCACGACCTCAGCGTGCTGCCCGGCCGCGGCGGCGCGCTTCTCCTCGGCGACGTCCGTGATGTCGCCGATGGCGTAGACGTGCCCATGTCCCTCCACATTGAGCTTCGTGGTGACGGGGAGCTGCCCGCGCCGGTTGAGCTGGGCGATGCCGCCCTCCAGGTACCCGGAGTTGGTGCTGGCCCCGAAGGCGCGGAACCAGATGTCGGCCTCGATCGGCTCGCCGTTCGCGGTGACCGCGACTGCTCCGGCCCTGCCGGATTCGATGCCGGGCTCGTCGTCGAGGGTGACGCCGAGGCGCACGTCGATGCCGAGCTTCTCGAGCTGCGCGTGGAGTTCGGCGCGCAGTTCCGGCTCGTAGCCGGGCATCAGCTCGTCCGCCGGGTCCACAATGGTGATCTTCTTCTCGGGCCAGACGGCCTTGATCTCGCCCGCCAGTTCGAGGCCCACGGGCCCGGCCCCGGCGATGAGCACCCGCCCGGCCCCGGCCAGTTCGGCATGGGTCTCCTTGAAGTGGGCGAGGGCCTCGTCGGTGGAGTCGGTGCGGGTCTTGGCCGGGTACGGGTAGCCCGAGCCGGTGGCGAGCACGATGTAGTCGGCCTCGACGCGCTCGCCGGAGGCGAGGGTCACGCCGCGTTCGTCCACACCGGATGCGTACTCGCGGACGTGTCTGCCTCGCTTGAGGAAGGCGTCGTACGGGTAGAACATGCGGGCGGCCCACTCCTCGGGCTGCGTCAGCGCCCGGAGTGATGCGGCGGCGTGGACGAAGGCGTCTTTGGGCTCGATGAGGACCACGTCGGCGTGCTCGTCCAGCGCCTTGACGAGGGCGGCTCCGCCGTACCCGCCGCCGACGACCGCCACGGTCTTCCCCTGCTGCGTCATGTCGTTTCCCTCCGGGAATCTAGTTCGTACTACGAACCATAATAGTTCGCATCGCGAACTACAAGGGCCATGTCGGGCCAACCTCCGTGACGCCCGACACCGTCGGCCGCACGCCCGTCAAGGCGGTCGTCCTCGGCGAGTCCAAAGGCGACACCGCGCAGGCGGTGAAGCTCCCCGACTCGACCCTCGCCCGCAGCGGCGAGCGCGAAGCCGCGGCGGGCGCGCTCGCGACCGCCGCGGATCTGGTGAAGCAGCTCTAGCTCGTGTCAGTGCGCCGGGAGCTCGGGGTGGAGCTGCTCGACGCGGTCGCGCTTGGTGTGCATGTCCCAGTAGAGGTCGGCGAGGTCGGCGGCCTCGACGACCGGGAACTCCACCCCGGAATCGGCGATGGTCTCGGCCGCGGCCTCGCCGACTTCGCTACCCGCGATCATCGCGCCGATGGCGAGCGTCCCGGCGTAGACGCCGGACTCGGCGAGTTCGGCGTTGAGCGTGAACAGCCAGTTGCGGGCGGCCGACATGAGCGGGCCGATGCCGCTCATGTGCGGCATCGGGACGACCGCGGAGAGGCCGTGCGTGAGCAGGAACGACCCTTCGCCGCGCTCGGTCCACTCAGGCAGGACCGCCTGGGCGACCTCGACGGGCGTGAACAGCAGCAGCGGCGCCATCGCTTCGAGGGCGGCCGCGTCGAGCGCGCGGGCGGGGATGAAGTTCTGCTCGGTGCCGACGGGGCCGTACTCGACGACGTCGATGCGGCCGAAGCGCTCGCGGATGGCCGCGACCAGGGCGGGCACCTCGGCGGGCTTGGAAAGGTCGGCAGGGAACGCGGCGGCTTCGATGCCCTCGGCCTCGAGTTCGGCGACGAGTGCGTCCAGGCGGTCCTTGCGGCGGGCGACCAGGGCGACGCGGAAGCCTTCGCTCCCGAACCGGCGGGCGACGGCGGCGCCGAGACCGGTCCCGGCCCCGAAGACGGCGATGACCTTCGACATGGGTGTGCTCCTTGCTTGCGAGAATAACTTGACCATAGGGTCAACTTCTTGGACCGACGGTAGCATGGAACTTGACCCCACTGTCAAGTTGATGTGGCCGGGAAGATGGGAGCATTGAGCCCGACCCCCACCGCCGGAAGGAGCACCTCATGCGGGCCGATGCCCAACGCAACGCCGACAAGCTGCGGCAGGCCGCGATCGAGCTGTTCCACGAGCGCGGCCTCGACGCGCCGATCAAAGAGATCGCCCGCCGCGCCGGAGTGAGCCACGGCACCCTCTACAACCTGTTCGGCACGCGCGAAGCGCTCATCAACGCGGTCCTGCCCGACCTCGCGGTCGACCGGCTCGAAGCCATCGCGAAGCGCGCCCTGAACGCCGAGGACGCCTGGGACGGCTTCGTCCTCTACGTCGAAGGGCTCTGCGAACTCCAGGCCACCGACCCGGCGATCTCCGACATCCTCAGCGGCCGCTACCCCGGGATCGCGCCGCTCATGACCGCCTGCAACCAGACGTTCGCCGTCACGCAGCAGATCACCGAACGGGCCCGCGACGCCGGGGCGCTGCGCGCCGACTTCGCCCCCGAGGACATCCTCTTCCTCCTCGGCACCAACGCCGCCCTCGCCCGCGCCGCCGCCGACGCCGCCCCCGACGCGTGGCGCCGCTGCCTCGCCTTCATGATCGACGGCCTCCGCGCCGAAGCGGCCCACCCGCTCCCCGCCGACCCGCTGACCCCCCAGCAGTTCTTCGAAGTCATGTCCAACTTCCCCGGCAAGCCCTAAGCGCCGCCTAGTAGTACTTGGTCCGCTTCTTGGGCTTCGGGTTGCGAGTGCTTCTGCGCTGCTTGACCTTCTCGGTGATGTCGTAGACCAGGTAGGCGGTGCCTGCCGCGAGCACCAGGGCGAAGACGAGTTGGGCGATGCCCCATCCGGTCTCGGTGACGACGGTGTCGGCGACTTCGGCGCAGATGCGGTCGACCGGTTCGCCGTCGGTGCCGGTGGTGGTGCACCAGTCCGCGGCCTGGACTTCCTCGCCCTGGTAGACGAGGGTCGTCTCCTCGCCGGGGAGCGCGGCCAGAGTCAGGAGCACGGCCAGGACGAGGGCTGTCACGGCGATGAAGCCGGAGAAGAGCGGCGAGAACGGCAGCGCGATGTGGTGGCGTTCGGAGGTGTCGGGCCTGACGGGGAAGGCCGTGTAGTTGTCCGGGTCGGGCATCTGCTCGAAGTCGAAGTGCGGGGAGTCGTCCATGAGGGGTGCCTTCGGTGCGGGGCGGCGGTCGGGGCTGGCCGCTTCCCTGATGCTAACCCGCAGGTCACTACGGTGGGGTTCCCGTCGTCAGTCGCTTTGCCGCAGAGTGGGCAAGCCGCCGCGAGTCATGGGACTCGCGGCGGCTTGCAAACAGGGCGCTAGCTGGCGGGACGCCACATCGGGTAGAGCGGGGGGCCGCCCTCGCCGATGCGGAACGGTTCGCCGTGCCTCCGGTAACCCAGGGAGGCATAGAGTGCCGCGGTCTGCGGCGACACCGCCTCCAGGTACGCGGGGGTGCCGCTAGCGTCGAGGCGTTCGTGGTGGGCGCGGAGCATGTCGCTGGCGATGCCGCGCCCGCGCGCGTCGGCGCGGACGCCGACGAGCGCCACGTAGTTGTGCGGCTCGGCCGGGTGGTGCTCGTCCATGATCCGGTCGAGCTCCGCGAAGCCGTCGTAGTGCTTGCCGCAGGCTTCGCGAAGGCGCGCATCGTAATCCGGGATCGGGGGCTCCTCGCGGGTGCGGTCGAACCAGACCACGGCGCCCTCGTCCCCGGCGGTGACCACGCCGCCGTGGGCGACGGCGTGCTCGACCAGGATCTCGAACTGGCCCTGAACGGCCGCAACGCGTTCGGCGGGGTCCTCGATGAGCCAGACCGCCGTCGGCACGTCGACGAACGCCTCGGCGAGCAGCCCCGCCACGTGACTAGCGCCCACCGGCCACCCCGACCGGCTCGGCCTCCGCCGTCACCAGCGCGGCCTTCGCGCCGTGGCCGATCCCGGCGTAGATCTCCGGGCGGCCCCATTTGAGGTACGCGCCCCAGCCCGCGCCGAGGACCGCCAAGGCCGCGAACAGGATCGGCACGAGCACCGGCAGCGTCGATCCCTTCTCGACACCCAGGAGCGTGTGGAAGTGCAGGACTGAGAGGTACAGCACCCACAGGAGCGCCGCGACCGACAGGATCGGCGCGATCCTGCTGGCCCACAGCGACTCCCCGCGCCGGTCGCGCCAGAAGTACACGACCACCGCGACCGCGCACGTCGCGATCAGGGCGAGCAGCCCGATCCCGGCCGCCGTCCCGAGGTAGTAGAACAGGTGCACCAGCGGGTCGAGGCCCAGCGCCGCCCACGCGACGATCACGACGCCGCCGACAATGGTCTGTGTGAGCGACGCGGCGACCGGCGCGCACGTGCGCGGCGAGGTGCGGCCGAGCCAGCCCGCCGCGACCCGCTCGCGTCCGAGCGCGAACAGGTACCGCGCTGTGGTGTTGTGGAAGCTCAGCGCCGCAGCGGTAACCGAGGTCAGGAGCATGACCTCACCGATGATGGACCACGGGCTGCCGAGCTGGTCCCCGGCGAGCGCGAACATCAGCCCGGCCGGGTCCGCCGCGGCGGCCGCGACGACCTCGTCCTCGCCCACAGCGGTGATGATCGACCACGACGAGAAGATGTAGATGAACGCCAGGATGCCCACCGTGGCCACGGTCGCCTGCGACACCGTGCGCCGCCGGTCCTTCGCCTCTTCACCGTACACAGTGGGCGATTCGAAGCCGATGAACCCGACGACTGCGAGCGCCAAGACCGCACCGGCCGCTTCGCCGCCGAGCGCCGACGGCGAGAGCGCCCCGAGCGGCACCCCGTCCGCCGCGTGCAGGAAGTTCGACGCGCTGAACAGGAGGATCACCGCGATCTCCACGGCCAGCAGCACCGCGAGGACCTTCGCGTTGATGTCCACCGCGCGCGTCCCCAGTAGACCGATGAGCAGCCACGCCGCCAGAGCGCAAGCCCACCAGGGGAACTCGATGCCCATGCGCGCCAGCACGCCCTGCGCGGTGAGGCCCAGCAGGCCGTACAGGCTGATCTGCAGCGCGCAGTAGGAGGTCGCCGCGACCCAAGCGGCCGCGACGCCCGGCACGCGGCCGATGCCGCGCGCGATGAACGCGTAGAACGCGCCCGCGTTCGTGATGTGCCGCGACATCGTCGTGTAGCCGACGCTGAACAGCCACAGGCAGGCCGCGATGATCACGTACCCCAGCGGGATGCCGATCTCGCCGGCGAGGGCGAACATGACCACGACGCCGCCCGCGATCACCGTCAGAGGCGTTGCGGCGGTGAGGGAGAAGTGCAGGAGGCTGAGGGTACCGAGCTTGTCGCGGGCCAGGACGGCTTGCACCGCGCTGGGAGGTGAGGACGGAGTGGACATGGGGCAGTGACTCCTTCTTCGTGATGGGGGAGGTGTCAGCGGCCGCTGATGGCGATGTCCGCCACCGTGGCCGCCAGATGCGCCAGGAGGGCGCGCAGCGCGGCGGGCAGGGCCTGCCGGCGATGTTCGGCGTACATGCGTGCGCCGGAGGGAAACTGGTGGTACAGCGGCTTGGAGAGGCCCACCGCCTCGGTGAGCCCCAGCAGGTACACGTCCTCGACGGACACGTCCCGCTCCGAAAGGGACAGATGGCGGCGCAGCCGCGAGAACGCCGCGTTCGCGATGAGCGCGTCGCTCGGCTCGTAGCCGACCTCCACGCGCTGGCGCCACCGCGAGCGGTACTCGTGGCGGACCATCAGGCCGAGCATCGCCATGTGCTCGGCGGTCTTCGTGTACACGTCTGCGGCGGCAAGGAACTCGAGCCAGTCGCGGACGCTGAGGCTGGTGCGCTCGGCCCGGACGTGCTCGACCAGCCACAGCGCAAGGGAGTCGTCCGGCGGCCGGTACCCCTCGCCGGAGCCCACGTAGTCGATGCACACCAGGTCGACCCCCTTGGCCGCCTGGAGGAGCAGGTGCCGCGAGAGCACGAGTTCGGCCAGGAGCGCCGCGCCGATGCCGAGCCCGGTCACGCGAGTGCTGGTGGCGGGCTTGTACACATCGTCGAGGGAGGTGATCAGGAGGGCGTCGTAGACCAGACGAGTGGAGGGCACGTCGGGCACCAGGGGTAGTCCTTCCTATACAGGGCGATATACGCGATTACCATACCGGTGCCGATCAGCCGTTCGTACCGGGTATTACCGACAGTCCACGACAAGGAACCGCATTCTCCGTGGAAGCGCTCTCGGGGCAACGAAAAGCGCCGACCGCGGGACCGAACGGTGGTCCCGCGGCCGGCGGCCGCTCCCCAGAGAGCGTCTGGAAGGGGGTGTCCTGCAGTGCTAGTCGGCGATGTCGCCGTAGATCAGGCCCCGGCCGTTGGTCGCGATGTAGACGCGGCCGTAGACCTCGGGGTCGCCCGTGATCGCCTTCCCGGTCCAAGCCCACTGGTGCGCATCGTCATTGATGCGCTGCCAGCTCAGGCCCTCGTCGAGGGAGCGCCAGATGCCGCGCTGCCCGCCCGCCTTCGCTGACGTGTAGACCGCGGGGTAGCCGCGCCTGCCGCGGCCCTTGCCGAAGCCGACCGCGTCGGCCTCTTCGAAGTCCCGGACGCGACGCCACGTGATGCCGCCGTCGAGGGAGCGCCACATGCCGTACACGCCGTCGGCCTTGCCGCCCGCGAGCCACAGGTGCTTCCGCTTGCCAGGGACCGCGCGCAGGTCGACGTCCCCTTCGGACGGCAGGCCCGTCGCGGCCGTGGCCGCGAACGTCAAGCCGCCGTTGGTGCTCGCGTAGAGCTGACCGGCCGCGATCGCGTACAAGCGGTTCGGGTCGACCCGGTCGGACCGGACCTTCGCCCCGGCGGGCAGGCCCTCGACGGGCGTCCACGTCTGACCGAGGTCGGTGGTGAACACCGGCGCGGTCGCGTTGTCGCCGGGCGTCCACACGATGACCGCGCCGTCGGCGCTCACGGCGACGGTGCCCGCGTTCGCGCCTCCCGCAACGCCTTCGAGCCGCTTCGTGGTCAGCCAGGTCGCGCCCCGGTCGACCGAGACGCCCACGTGGCCGTCGACGTCCCCGTGCACGTCGCCGGTGCCGACGACGATGTCCGGGTCGAGCGCGGCGAAGTCGACGCTGCGCCCCGACGACCAGTCAGGGCGGCGGATCTGCCTGCCCGCCTTGCCGAGGTCGTCCTGCACGAACCCGCCGAGGTCGCCCATCGCGGACACGAGGGTGCCGCCGAGCGCCGCGATGTCCTGCACCGCGGTCTCTTCGAGGCCCTCGGCGCGGACGGCGACACTGAACTGCTCCACCGGCAGTGCGACCTGGTGCCCGGCCGCGGCGTCCCAGCCGACGAGCGGGCCCTGCGCGTCCCATTCGGTCAGCCGCTCGGTGCCCCAGATGGTCGCGCCGGTGCCCCACATGATCCGGTCGGAGTCGTGCGGGTCGATCGCGAGCGCGTCGATCATCCAGCCGTGCTTCACGGCGTAGGCGACGCCGTCGTCCTTGGCGCCGAAGGAGAGCCATTCGCTGCCGGAGGCGTCCATAGTGAACCGGTCGGCGCGGGCGGGCGGCCATGACCAGTTCGCGTCGAACGCGTAGTCCCAGCTGGTCTCCCAGGTCGCGCCGGAATCCCTTGAACGGTAGATGATCTCGTCGGGGTACCAGTTGTTCTCGCTGGCGGCCATGAGGGTGCCGGGGCGCTGCCGGTCGACGGTGACGCCGCCGAAGCCGGGGGTCTGGCCGGTCGGGCTGTAGGCGGGCGTGACGTCCTGCCATGCGCCGGTGGCGAGGTCGAGACGCCAGATCGCGCCGCCGCTGCCGGAGGCGGGGGCGCCGTTGTAGGGGCCGGGGTCCCAGCTGGTGACGATGAAGAGGTGGCCGTTGGCGTGGTCGATCGCGGCCTGCTTGGGGATGGCCTTGTTGGCGCCGACGGTGCCGATCTGGGCGGCGCCGGGGACGGGCTGCCAGGTCTGGCCCCGGTCTTCGGAGACGTAGAGGGGGTCGGCGGGGTCGGCGACGCCGACGAAGACGCGGCCCGCCTGGTCGAACTCGATCCAGAGGACGCCCTGGTTGTCGTCGGAGTAGTCGCCGGAGGGGTCCTGCACGAAGTTCCCCGGGTTGGGGAACGCCTCCACTTCGGACCAGTTGCGGCCGTGGTCGACCGAGCGCCAGAGCCCGTTGCCGTTCGGGGCACCGAGATAGATCTGGGAGTTGTCGCCCGGGTCGACGGCGAGGCGTTCGCCCATACCGCGCCCAGGCATGTTGCCGCCCTGCTTGAAGGGGAGTTCGGCTGCGCCCCAGGTCTTCCCGTAGTCGTCGGAGTAGAGGACCGCGCCGGGGCTGGGGTCCCAGTCGTTGGTGTAGGTGCCGACGGCGGCGTAGACGCGGCCGGTCTCGACGGGGTCGGTGGCGACGGAGACGACGCCGGACCAGCCCCAGTTGTCCCAGCCGACCCAGTCCAGCAGCGGCGTCCAGGTCTGGGTGCCCTCCTGCCAGCGGTAGAGGCCGCCGATGTCGGTGCGGGCGTAGATGAGGTCGGCCTCGGTCTCGTTGAAGACGATGCCGGGGACGTAGCCGCCGCCGTTGACCACGGCGTTGCGCCAGGTGTAGGCGTCCTCGCAGCGGCCGGAGGTCGAGGCGGCGGCGGCGCCGGGCACGGCGGTGGCGGCCACCGCGGCGGCGCCGAGAGAAGCGGCGAAAGTGCGTCGTCGCACGGGTGCTCCTAGGGGCAAGAGGGAAGTCGGGGGTCCGGCCCTGAGGGCCGCCGAAGGGTTAGTTTGGAGACCCAACATAACAGGGGGCGGTGGCACTCGCAACCAGGCGGCGAAAAACTTTCCGGCCGCTCCTCGCGGTATATGACGCGTGCCATGTGACATATCACCGAGTCGCCGGGAGGGTCGCGCTGCGCGCCTCGGGCGCCTCTAGACATGGGAGCGCTCTTCCATTACAGTCGAACGAGGTTGGGGCCGTAGTCGATCGCTCACCTCTCAAGGAGCCCGCCCCATGGGCGCACACTTGCCCGCAGTCCTCCGCCGCCCGGCCGTCCTCTGGACGGCCCTGTCCGCCGCGCTCGCCGCCGCCGTGATCACCGTGCTCGTGGTCGTCCCGAGCAAGCCCGACGAACGGTCCTACATGGACCCTGATTCGCCGGTGTCCGACCGCGTCGCCGCACTCCTCGCCCGCATGACGATCGAGGAGAAAGTCGGCCAGATGACGCAGGTCGCGGTGCCCGCGATCGAGGGCGTCCCGTCGGACATCGGGCTGCTCGGCATCGGCTCGCTCCTCAGCGGCGGCTCGGACGCGCTGCACGACACCCCGGAGGGCTGGGCCGGGATGATCGACGGCTTCCAGCGCGAGGCCATGGAGTCGCGCCTGGAGATCCCGCTCATGTACGGGATCGACGCCGTGCACGGCAACGGCGCGCTGCCGGGGGCCGTGGTCTTCCCGCACAACATCGGGCTCGGTGCTGCCCACGACCCGGACCTCGCCGCGCAGGCCGCCGCGGTCACCGCCGCCGAGACGCGCGCGACGGGCGTGCACTGGACGTTCGCGCCGTGCGTGTGCGTGGCCCGCGACAGCCGCTGGGGCCGCACCTACGAGTCCTACGGCGAGGACCCGGGCCTGGCCGTCGAGTACGCAGGTCCCGTGGTTCGGGGCTACCAGGGGGAGGACCTCGCGGCGAACACGAGCGTCCTCGCCACCGCGAAGCACTTCGTAGGCGACGGCGGCACCGCTTTCGGCACCTCCACCACCCCGAACGACCTGCTCCCGTCCGGTTCGGCGTACCTCCTCGACCAGGGAGTCACCAGCGTCACGGAAGACGAGCTGCGCGCGATCCACCTGGCGCCCTTCAAAGCCGCGGTGGACGCGGGCGTCGGCTCGGTGATGGCCTCGTTCTCCTCGACCGACCTGGGCGAGGGCCCGGTGAAGGCCCACGCCGACGCGTACCTCATCAACGAGGTGCTCAAGGGCGAACTCGGCTTCGACGGGTTCGTGGTCTCCGACTGGCAGGCGATCGACCAGATCAGCGACGACTACGCCGAGGCGGTGCGGGTGTCGATCAACGCGGGCGTCGACATGGTCATGGTGCCCTTCGAATACCGCCGCTTCATCGACACGCTCGTGTCTGAAGTGGAGTCCGGCGGGGTGAGCGAGGACCGCATCGACGACGCGGTCGCGCGCATCCTCACGCAGAAGTTCGCGCTGGGCCTGTTCGAGGAGCCGTACGCCGACACCTCCGGCGCGGCCGACATCGGCTCGGCCGAGCACCGCGAGCTCGCCCGCCGAGCCGCTGCGGCGTCGCAGACGCTGCTGCGCAACGACCGCGATCTCTTGCCGCTCGCGGCTGACGCGTCGGTCTACGTCGCCGGTTCGGGCGCGGACTCGCTCGGGCGCCAGATGGGCGGCTGGACCGCCTCCTGGCAGGGCAGCGTGGACGCGGTCACCGAGGGCACCAGCATCCTCGCCGGGATGGGGGAGGTCGCGCCGGACGCGTCGATCACCTACAGCGAGAACGCGTCAGAGCCGATCGGCGATGCGGAGGTCGGGGTCGTCGTGGTCGCCGAGGACCCGTACGCCGAGGGCGTGGGCGACGCGGGCGCGGGCGCGCACGACATGCGCGTGTCCGATGCGGACGCCGCCGCGATCGACACTGTCTGCGCCGCAGTGGACTGCGTGGTCATCGTCGTCTCGGGCCGCCCGATCGAGATCACCTCGCACCTCGCCCAGGTCGACGCGCTCGTGGCGGCCTGGCTGCCGGGCAGCGAGGGCGCCGGCGTCGCCGATCCGCTCTTCGGCACCACGCCGTACGGCGGCCGCCTGCCGGTGACGTGGCCGCGCGCGAACGACCAGGAGCCCATGAACGTCGGCGACGACGGCTACGACCCGCTGTTCCCCTTCGGGTACGGCCTCCAGACCGCCTGAGCGCGACCGGGGCTCAGCGGCCGAGGCCCTCGGCACGGTAGAGGTCGCGGAGGAGGCAGATCTCGGCGCCGTGGGCCATGACCTCGCGGTTGAGGTGGAGGACGAGGTCCGCCATGGTGTCCTCGGCGAACCAGGCGCCTTTCGGCCCGAGCGGCCGTTCGATCGCGGCGCCGTCGAGGGCGCGCACGCCGTCGCGCCAGTGCGCGTAGGCGGCTTCGAGCATGTCGACGGCGTCGTCGGCGGTACCGGGCAGCGGGTCGGGCCATAGGCGCTGGTCCCACATGTCCGCGTCCTCCAGGCTCGCATGGGGTCCGAAGAACGCGCGGGCGCGGATGCCGAGCACGTCTCGTCCGATGTGGACCATTCGCCAGGCGATGGTGGTGACCGGCGGCGGTTCGGGGGCGGGGTCGGTCTGATCGGCGGCGAGGGCGCCGTCGGGGCCGGGCCGCAGGCTCCAGCATTCGGCGACGGGCTCCCACAGGTACTCGTCGTCGGTGAGACCCTCCAGGCGCGGCCGGAGGTGGAAGTCCCAGTAGAACTCGAGCTGCCCGAGGATCGCCTCGGGCCATCGCATCGTCATGCCCCGACCTTAGGGCACGGGTCCGACGCACCGTCGTCTCGCGCTGGGCCGCATTCACCCCGTTTTGAGGCTTCGGTGCCTGCAGTCGAGTCCTGGCCCGGTGAAAGTGTCAACCGTACTTTCAACGATACGTTTGAGGCCATGACTCAGGACCTCCGCGATTTCGTGACCGACGCCCACCGCCTCGTCGCCCTCGGCGAGCCCGACCACCGTGAGCCCGCGTTCGGCGCGGTCCGCAACGAGCTGTTCGCGCAGCTCGCCGAGCACGGCTTCCGGTCGTTCGCGCTCGAGTCGGACCGGGTGGCCGCGTTCGCCGTGGACGACTACGTCCGGCACGGCACCGGCTCGCTCGATGCGGTTATGGCGCAGGGCTTCTCGCACGGTTTCGGCGCGTTCGAGGCGAACCTCGCGCTCGTGGCGTGGATGCGCGAGTACAACACCGGCCGCGCCCCGGCCGACCGGCTCGCGTTCCACGGCATCGACGCGCCGTTCGAGTTCACCGCGGAGAGCCCCCGCCGCTACCTCGAGCACGTCGCGCGCTATCTCGGTCTCGACCTCGACATCCGTTCCCTCGCAGGGGAGGACGGGCACTGGTCGGGCATGGAGGCGGTCACCGATCCGTCCCGGTCCCCGGGCGGCAGCCTGGAGGCCGCGCAGCTGCGCGTGATCGCCGACGACCTGCTCAACGAGCTCTACCTCCGCGCCCCCGAACTCGTCCCTGCGTCCCGTGCGCAATGGGACCGCGCCCGCGTGCACGCGACGACCGCGCTGGGGCTGCTGCGCTACCACCGGGAGGCGGCCCGGCCCGGCGAGGACGGCGCCCGGTGGAGCCGCCTCGGTGCCGTCCGGGACGCGGTCATGGCGCAGAACATGCTCGACATCCTCGACCTGGAGGCCGACCGGGGCCCGACCCTCCTCTACGGACACAACCTCCACATCCAGCGGAACCCGAGCCGGATGTCCATGGGCGGCATGGACCTCGAGTGGTCCGGGACGGGCGCGATCCTGGCGTCGCTGCTGGGGGACCGGTACGCGTGCGTCGTGGGCAGCCTCGGCCGCAGCGAGGGCATCGGCGTGCCCGCGCCCGCCCCGGACACCCGTGAAGGGCGCCTGCAGGAGCGCTTCGACTCGTGGGGCCTGGTCGCCGCCGCCGACGTCCCGGAAGCGTCCGAGCGGGCCGACCTGACCGCGCCGCAGGGCCCCTTCCCGCTGGATCGATTGATGCTTGAAGGGGCCGATGCCGTGCTCCATGTGAGCGAGGGCCGTGCGGCGCGGGCGTTACGCCACAACGGGGTTGCGGCGGCCGCCGGTGCGTCCGGTCATGCGGGCCGGGACCGACATCCGCGACCGGTAGAACTTCAGGGGGCTGCCGCTGACCGCCTCCTTGTAGGCGATCGCGGCCTTCCCCTTGAGGTACCAGCGGCTCGGGGTGTCGTCGTGGTTGGTGAACTGGATGACGGCGTCCCTGCGGCCGAGCGAGACCGGCTGGTGGATGTAGCCGAACCGGAACGGCTTGGGCGCCTTGCCCTTCAAGACGCGGGTGACCGACTCGGCGGTGTGCGCGGCCGAGGGGATGCCGCTCTGGCAGGTGCCGTGGATGACGCCGTAGGCCTGGCGGATCGCGGCGGCGTCCCCGATCGCGAAGATCTCCGGGTGCGAGACCGACCGGAGCCCCGAGTCGACGAGGACCCGTCCCGTGTCGTCGACCGCGATCCCGGCTTCGGCGGCGAGCGGCGCCCACCGCACTCCAGTCGTCCACAGTGTCGTGTCGGTGGCGAGCTTCTGCCCGTCTTCGAGGACGACCGCGTCGGGCAAGACCTCGGCCACGGTGACGCCGGTGCGCACCTCGACGCCGAGCCGCTCGAGCACGGCCCTCATGTAGGCCTTCGCCTTGGGGCCCATCATCGATCCGGGCTCGCCGCGGCTGAGCAGCCGCACCCGCATGTCCGGGTAGGCCTCGGCGATCTCGGCGGCGGCCTCGATGCCGGTGAGCCCGGCCCCGCACACGGTGAGGACGCCGTCGGGCCGCTCGCGCAGGCGCACGGCGAGCGCCGGGTCGTCGATGGTGAAGGCGCCCTGGACCTTCCGGGTGGCGCTGCCGATCGCGTACACGAGCAGGTCGTAGCGCAGCTCGCTCCCGTCGGCGAGCGCGACGGTGCGCGCGTCGGCGTCGATCGCGGCGGCCCGTCCCTCGACGAAGCGGATGCCCGCCGGTGCGACGAGGTCGGGGATGCGGTGGTCGCCGAGCTCCTGGCCTGCGGCGACCTGGTGCTGGCGGAGCCGCTCGTTGAAGCGGTCGGTCGGGTTGAGGATCGTGACGCGGGCGTGCTTGTTGCGGCGCGCGATGCCGTGGGCGGCCATCATGCCGGTGTAGCCGGCGCCGATAACGAGGATGTCATTCATGCCCCAAGGACGAGACGCCCCCGCGAAACGTGAGTCAATGTGACCACCGTCACACTGCTCCGAGTTTCTTGGGGTTGCTGACCAGGTGAATCTCCTCGATCACCCCGTCCACGAGGTACAGCATGACGACCACCGCGGCCGCCCCGCCCGACCGGACCACGATCGCCGGGCCGCCGTTCACCTCTTCGAACCCGACGCTCGGGTCCTCCGGCATACGCCCCGCGAACGTGATCAGCGCGTTCGCCACCAGCTCCAGGCCCTGCAGCGTGCGGCGCGGCGCCGGGGCCAGCCCGCCCCCGTCGCACACCAGCGTCACGTCCGGCGCCAGGACCGCCATCAGCCCCGCCAGGTCCCCGCCCGCCGAAGCCTCCAGAAAGGACTCCGCCGCGCGCCTGCGCGTCACCGGGTCCGTGTCGTACCGGCGCCGCCGCGCCTCCACATGCTCCCGGGCCCGCATCGCCGTCTGCCGCACCGACGCCTCACTGCGGTCCAAGACTTCACCGATCTCCTTGTGCGAGTAACCGAACGCCTCCCGCAGCACGAACACCGCCCGCTCCAGCGGCGACAGCGTCTCCAGCACCAGCAGCATCGCCGACGACACCGTGTCCGCCAGCGCCACGTCATCGGCCACGTCCCCGCCCGTGAGCACCGGCTCCGGCAGCCACGGACCCACATACGACTCGCGCCGCACCTGCGCGCTCCGCAACCGGTCGATCGCCAACCGCGTCGTCACCTTCACCAGGTACGCCGTCGGGTCCTCCACCGCGCCCGCATCGACCCCATTCCAGCGCAGCCACGCCTCCTGCACGATGTCCTCGGCGTCCGACACCGTCCCCAGCACCCGGTACGCCACGGCCTGCAGCAGCCCGCGCCGGTCCTCGAAGATCTCCACGCCCGCAGCGTAAGCGCCCGACCCCCACCGCCGCCACCCCGGCCCTGCGATCCTGGGGGCATGCACCCGCAGCCCGTCACGCCCGACCCGCCCGAACCGATCACCCGGCCCCTGCTCACCCAGACCTGGACCGACCTCGCCTTCCTCCACTGGCCCGTCCCCGTCGCCGACGCCGCCCGCCTCGTCCCGCCCGGCACGGTCCCCGACACCTTCGACGGCCGGACCTATGTCGGCCTCGTCCCCTTCCGCATGCACCGCGCCGGCTGGTTCCGCCTCCCCGGCATCCCCTACCTCGGCACCTTCCCCGAGACCAACGTCCGCCTCTACACCGTCGACGCGCAGGGCCGCCGCGGCGTCGCCTTCCGCTCCCTCGACGCCGCCCGCCTCGTCCCCGTCCTCGCCGCCCGCACCGGCTTCCACCTGCCCTACACGTGGTCCCGCATGGACCTCCGCACCACCGGCGCCACCCGCACCTACACCTCGACCCGCCGCTGGCCCGGACCCCGCGGCGCCCGCGCCCGCATCACCGTCCGCACCGGCGCGCCCCTGACCGACCCGACCCCGCTCGAGCATTTCCTCACCGCCCGCTGGGGACTCCACCACACCGTCGCCGGGCGCCTGAAGTACCTCCGCAACGACCATCCGCGCTGGCCGCTGCACCGGGCCGAGCTCCTCGAATGCGACGAGAACCTGTTGGCCGCAGCGGGACTGGAGGTCTCGGGCGAGCCGGTGAGCGTGCTCGCCTCGCCGGGCGTCGCGGTGCGCTTCGCCCGCTGACCGGCCGCGCCGGGCCGGTGCCGCCGGTAGCCTGTGCGAGTGCTCTACCCGCCGAAACCTGTTCCGGGCGACCGGGTCGCGATCGTCTCGCCGTCTTCGGGCCTGCCCGCGGTGCTGCCCCTGCCGTACGAGCTGGGCCTGCGCCGCCTGACCGAGTCGTTCGGGCTCGTGCCGGTCGAGTACCCGGCGACGCGGCGGATGGGTGCGAGCCCGGCCGACCGCGCCGCCGACCTGCACGCGGCGTTCGCCGACCCGTCGGTGAAAGCGGTGATCGCCAGCATCGGCGGGGACGACCAGATCACGGTGCTCCCGTATCTCGACCGCGACCTGATCGCGGCGAACCCCAAGCCGTTCTTCGGGTTCAGCGACTGTACGAACCTGCTCGCGTACCTCGCCGAGACCGGAATCGTCGGCTTCCACGGCGGGACGGTCATGACCGCGTTCGGCCGGCCCGGCGCGATGCACCCGGCGACCGAGGCGTCCCTGCGGGCCGCGCTGTTCACCTCAGGGCCCTTCGTGCTCACCGAGCCGGCGGAGTTCGGCGAGACCTCGGGGGACTGGGCCGACCCGGCCACGTTCGCGCACCCGCCCGCGATGCGCGCGGCCGCGCCCTGGGAATGGCGCAACCCCGGCCCGGCGGTCGAGGGCCCGACCTGGGGCGGGAACCTGGAGATCGTGTCGTGGCTGCTCATGGCCGACCGCTGCGTCCCGGACCCGGACCGGTTCGACGGTGCGGTGCTGTGCTTGGAGACCTCGGAGGAGATGCCGAGCGCCACGGACGTGTACCGCGTCCTGCGGTCGATCGGCGAGCGCGGCCTGCTGCAGCGGTGCGCGGCGTTCCTCATGGGGCGGCCCAAATCCTCCAGTATGGACCGCAGGCTCGACGAGGCCGACGCGGACCGGTTCCGCGCCGAGCAGCGCGAAGCGGTCCTGCGCGCCCTCGACGAGTACGCGCCCGCGACTCCCGCCGTGCTCGGCGTCGACTTCGGACACACCGACCCGCAGCTCGTCATCCCCTACGGCGGCACGGTCTGCGTCGACGGCGAGGCCCGCACCCTCACTGCGACCTACTGAACCCGCTGCGCTTGCATCCGCACCCCAGAATGGGCGGCTCAGCCGATACCGTTCGAACGGAGGCGCGATGCGGGTGCTGCTCTCGACCTACGGTTCGCGCGGCGACGTCGAACCGGTCGCCGCACTCGCCGTCGCCCTCCGCGCGCTCGGCGCGGAAGCGGTGGTGTGCGCGCCGCCCGACCCCGAGTTCGCGCGGCTGCTCGCCGCCGCCGACATCCCGATGGTCCCGGCCGGGCAGCCCGTGCGGCCCCTCGTGACCGGCACCGCGCCACCATCTACAGGAGACTTCACCGCGCAGACAGACGCGATCCTCACCGAACACTTCACCCAGATCAGCACGGCCGCAACCGGATGCGACGCGATCGTCGCGACCGGCATGTTCCCCGTCGCCGCCGCGGCCCGCACCGCCGCCGACGCGCTCGGGCTCCGCTACCGCCACGTCAGCCTCCAACCGGTGCTCCTGCCCTCAAGCGGCCACCCGCCGCCCGAACGGCCCGGGCGGCCCCTCCCGGCAGGCCCCGACAACCGGGCGCTCTGGGCCCACGACGCCGCCAGCATGCAGTTCCTCTACGGCGAACCGGTCAACCGGCTCCGGGCCGCGAACGGACTGCCGCCCCTCCAGAACGTCCGCGACCACGTCCACACCGCGCACCCCTGGCTCGCCACCGACCCCGTCCTCGACCCCCTGCACCCCAGCGACCACACCATCGTGCAGACCGGCCCGTGGCTCCTCACGGACCGGCGCCCGCTCCCCGCCGCGCTCGAAGCGTTCCTGGACGCCGGACCGCCACCCGTCTACATCGGATTCGGCAGCATCCCCATGCGCCCCAAAGGCGACATCGCCCGCATCGCCGTCGGCGCCGCCCGCAGGCAGCACCGCCGCGTCATCCTCGCCAGCGGCTGGGCCGATCTCGCCCGCATTGACGACCGCGACGACTGCATCACCGCAGGCGACATCAACCAGCAACTGCTCTTCCCACGCGTCGCCGCCGTCGTCCACCACGGCGGCGCGGGCACCACCACGGCCGCCGCGCTCGCGGGCACGCCCCAGACCGTCCTCCCGCAGATCGTCGACCAGCCCTACTGGGCCCGCCGCGTCACCGAACTCGGCATCGGCACCGCTCACACCGGCCCGACCCTCACCACCCGGTCCCTAGCGGCCGCAATCGAAACCGCCCTCACGCCCGAGGTCCGCGCCCGCGCCGCCGCCACGGCCGCCCGAATCCGCACCGACGGCGCCGCCGCAGCGGCGAAACGCCTCCTCGACTCCTGAACCCGCGTCACGACAGGGCCGTGCACGGCACCGAACCGGGCAGCTCCGGCTGGCCGTCGACCTCCGCCTGGAACCCCGCCACCGCGTCCTCGCCCGGATCGAGACGGGCGTTCCAGTCCTCACTCCCGAACCAGCCGCGGTCGAGCTCCCGCATATTCCAGTAGTGGTAGATCGACACGTCGCGCAGATCCAGATCGATCTCCCACGCCGCCAACGCGACACCGCCCGAGTTGACCACCTCGACGCTCACCTCCACCGAGTCCTCCCACGCCTGTTCCACAGTGAGGCTCGCCGTACACGCCGCCGCCCCGCCCTCCTCGACCGCCGCCGACGTCTCCACGGGCTCGGACGGGCCCGCACTCGAAGGCGACTCCGAAACGGCGGCATCGGAAGACGGCGCCGCCGACGACTCCGAAGGCGACTCGACCGCCGCACTCGTCGCATGCACCGAAGCCGCCGACTCGCCCGCACCCTCCGGAATGGACAGCGACTCCAGACCCTCCACCACACTCACCGCGTCACGCTCAGGATCATCACCGAACACCCCGAACTGCCACAGCGCGACCGCCACCGCAACCGCCGACACCCCGCCCAGCACCTGCAGCAGACGCCCGTGCAGACGGCCGCTCACACCCGGCGCACCACCATGCGCGCCACCGGACTCCGCCACCGCCACCGCCTTCCACACAGGACCGCGACACGGAGCCAGGAGGGAGGACCCGCGCCGGTCCGCACTCCACAGGGTACCCGGACCACTACCCCGAGACAGCCCCCGCCGAATCGCCCCGATACCCCCTTGAACTGGGACGACAACCCGAAACCACCCCGCTCCACCACGAAACCCGGCCCGCCCCGCACCCGCTCTGCACGCACACCCCGCACCCCGCCACCGACGAGTTCACCACCGAACCCGCCGGGCCCCGACCTACACTTTCCCGATGAGCAAGGCGCCCGAACACGACCCCGCCCAGGACAGCCCCCGCGTCCGACCCCCGCAGCACCACGCCGTCGGCCTCCCCGCCGTCGCAGGCTCCCTCCGCCACGTCCACACCCAAGCGGGCACCAAACGCGGCCTCCCACTCCTGCGCAACATCAACCAGACCAACGGCTTCGACTGCCCCGGCTGCGCCTGGCCCGAACCCGCCCACCGCCACCCCGCCGAATTCTGCGAGAACGGCGCCAAAGCCGTCGCCGAAGAAGGCACCCGCCGCCGCGTCGACCCCGAATTCTTCACCCGCCACCCCCTCACCGACCTCGCCGAGAAGACCGGCTACTGGCTCGGCCAGCAAGGCCGCCTCACCCACCCCGCCTACCTCCCCGCAGGCGCCACCCACTACCAGCCCATCACCTGGGACGACGCCTACCGGCTCATCGCCGACGAACTCACCGGCCTCGACACCCCCGACGCCGCCGCGTTCTACACCTCCGGCCGCACCAGCAACGAAGCCGCGTTCCTCTACCAACTCATGGCCCGCAAACTCGGCACCAACAACCTCCCCGACTGCAGCAACATGTGCCACGAATCCTCAGGCGCCGCCCTCTCCGAGACCATCGGCATCGGCAAAGGCAGCGTCACCCTCGACGACCTCCACCAAGCCGACCTCGTCATCGTCGCCGGACAGAACCCCGGCACCAACCACCCGCGCATGCTCACCGCCCTCGAACACGCCAAACGCGCCGGCGCCCGCATCGCCCACGTCAATCCCCTCCCCGAAGCCGGGATGCAGCGCTTCAAGAACCCCCAGACCGCGCGCGGGCTCGCCGGACGCGGCACCCAGCTCACCGACCTCTTCCTCCAGATCAAAGTCGGCGGCGACCTCGCCCTCTTCAGCATCCTCAACCGCATGATCCTGCGCGCCGCCCAGACCCGCCCCGACGCCGTCGACCGCGACTTCATCGACACCCACACCCACGGCTTCGACGCATTCGCCGCCCACCACGGCGCCGACGACCCCGACGGCGACGCCGCCGCGCTCGCTGATGCGGTCGAGCTGACGGGCCTGGCGGCGGAGGAGATCGAGCGGCTGCTGGCGATGGTCCTGGCCGCCGACAAGATCGTGGTGTGCTGGGCGATGGGCCTGACGCAGCACCGGCACGCCGTGCCGACGATCCGCGAGGTCGTCGCGTTCCTGCTGCTGCGCGGCAACATCGGGCGGCCGGGCGCTGGAGTGTGCCCGGTACGCGGGCACTCGAACGTGCAGGGCGACCGGACGATGGGCATCTGGGAGCGCATGCCCGACCGGTTCCTGGACGCGCTGGGCACCGAGTTCGATTTCGCGCCGCCGCGCGACCACGGCCTGGACACGGTGGAGACGATCCGGGCGATGCGCGAGGGCCGCGTCAAGGTCTTCTTCGCGATGGGCGGCAACTTCGTGGCGGCCACGCCGGACACGGCCGCGACGGAGGAGGCGATGCGCGGGTGCTCCCTGACGGTGCACGTGTCGACGAAGCTCAACCGGTCGCACGTGGTGACGGGCGCGCGGGCGCTCATCCTGCCCGCGCTGGGCCGCACGGACGTGGACGCGCCCGGCGGGCGCGAGCAGTTCGTCACGGTCGAAGACTCGATGGGGATTGTGCACGCCTCGCGGGGGAGCGTCCCGGCGCTGAGCCCGGAGATGCGCTCGGAGGTCGCGATCGTGGCCGGGCTGGCGCGGGCGGTGTTCGGGCCGGGCGACCCGGTGCCGTGGGAGGAGTTCGCGGCGGACTACGACCTGGTGCGGGAGCGGATCGAGCGGGTCGTGCCGGGGTTCGACGAGTACAACGCGCGCGCCCGCGTCCCGGGCGGGTTCGCGCTGCCGCACGCGCCGCGCGACGGGCGCGTGTTCCCCACGGCCACCGGCAAGGCGAACTTCACGGTGAACCCGGTGACGTCGCCGGAGGCGGGGCCGGGGCGGCTGCTGCTGCAGACGCTGCGCAGCCACGACCAGTTCAACACCACGATCTACGGCCTCGACGACCGCTACCGGGGCATCCACGACGGGCGGCGGGTGGTGCTGGTCCACCCCGAGGACGCGGCCGAGCTCGGCCTGGTGGACGGCGCGTTCTGCGACCTGGTGAGCGAGTGGTCGGACGGGGACCGGCGCGCGCCGCATTTCCGGGTCGTCCACTACCCGACGGCGCGCGGCTGCGCCGCCGCGTACTTCCCGGAGACGAACGTGCTCGTGCCGCTCGACTCGGTCGCGGAGTTCAGCAACACCCCGACGTCGAAGTCGATCGTGGTGCGCTTCGAGCCCGACAGCGGCGAGCTGACCGGAGCCGCGACGCCCGGCCGCGCTATACAAGACGAGTAGCGCTCGCCGAATCTGAAGGGAACCTGAAGCCGCATGGGTCGCGTCACCGTCCGCCGCAAGACCGTTCGCGTCGCGGGGGAGCACCGCTCCGTGCGGGTCGACACCCTCGCCGTCGAGGAACCCCTCGAACTGCGGGTCGGAGGCGAATCGCTGCAGGTCACCATGCGCACTCCCGGGGACGACTTCGACCTCGCGGCCGGGTTCCTGCTCGCCGAGGGCGTCATCACCCGGCCCCGCGACATCGTGAGCATGCGCTACTGCGCCGGCGTCGACGCGGACGGCGAGCAGACCTACAACCTCCTCGACATCGTCCTCGCCGCCGACGTGGCGGCCCCGCCGAAGTCGGCGAAGCGGAACACGACGGTGACCTCGGCGTGCGGGGTGTGCGGCAAGGACAGCCTCGAGGACGTCCGCACGAAGGCCGCGTGGAGCGTCGCCGAGGACGACACCGCAGTCAGTGCCGACACGCTCGCGTCGCTGCCCGCACAGCTGCGCAAGGCGCAGAAGATCTTCGACCGCACCGGCGGTCTCCACGCCGCCGGGCTCTTCACCGCCGACGGGACGCTCCTCACCGCGAAAGAGGACGTGGGCCGGCACAACGCGGTCGACAAGGTCCTCGGGCAGGCCCTCCGCGAGGGGCAGGTCCCGTTGCGCGGCAAGGTCCTGGCCGTCTCCGGCCGGGCCTCCTTCGAACTCGTCCAGAAGGCGGTCATGGCCGGAATCCCCGTCCTCGCAGCGGTTTCGGCCCCGTCGTCGCTCGCCGCAGAGCTCGCCGAGGAGTCCGGGCTGACGCTCGCGGGCTTCGTCCGCGAGGACACGATGAACCTCTACAGCCGGCCCGACCGCATCGTCTGACCCACCGGTAACTTTGCAGCACTAGTACTTTCGGTCAGGTCCGAATAACTGTTCGGGGGATATCGACGTGGTGGAAACCATGTTTATCCTAAAACGGAACCATTCGATCCTTGCCTAACGAGTTGATCGTCTTCGATGAGTTCTTACGCCTGACCATCGGTCCCGGCCGCGCATCCTCCGGTTGAGACCCCCACGGGTGAGCACCCGCGGCAATCGGCCGCGCAGCGCGCCCGTTCTGCGCACGGCGCCGTGCCCGCGATCCGGCGCCGCCGGAAGTTACTGCGCCCATTCGCTTTCGCGTGCCCACGACCGGCACATCCACCGGGAGGCGACCATGTCTCTCAAGTCATTCCTGCGGGGCACGGTGTTCGCCGGCGCCTCCGCATTCCTTATCGCAATTCCGATGACCGCCAGCGCCTCGCACGGCGTGGACGTCGATGTAGACATCAATCCAGGGAACATCCCAACCACCGCCGAGGACTTCGGCGGCGGCTGCGATAACCTTCCCGAGCTCGGCGAGTTCGAGGACGGCTGGGTGTTCGTGCTTCCAGCGGAAGGCGATCCCGCCGCCCACTTCAACTCGCTCTCGGCGACCTTCGAGGACAACGAGGGCGGCGAGCAGACGCTCGGCGGCACGCTCGTCGAGGGTTCGGGTGACAACAAGGCCTACGTCGTCACCGAGGCGGGCTGGACGCTCATCGGCGCGTCCGCGTCGATCAACACGGTGGAGGGCGGCGCCGATTCGTTCAACCTGACGCACGCCTGCCCCGGGACGCCTCCGCCTGAGGAGCCTCCGCCGGAGGAACCGCCTCCGGAAGAGCCTCCGCCAGAGGAACCGCCGCCCGAGGAGCCTCCGCCTGAAGAACCGCCTCCGGAAGAGCCTCCGCCTGAGGAGCCTCCGCCGGAAGAACCGCCTGCTGAAGAACCTCCCGCCGAGGAGCCGCCTGCCGAGGAGCCCCCGGCCGCGCAGGAGCCCCCCGCTGAGGAGGAAGCTCCGATGCAGGAAGAGGAGGAGCAGGCACCCGCTCCCGAGGAAGAGGAGTCCGAGCCTCCGGCACAGCTGCCGAAGACCGGCGAGGAACTCACCGGCCTGCTGCTCGCAGCGGGCGCGCTCACGGCAGCCGGCCTGGGCGCCTACCTCTTCGGCCGTCGTCGCGGCCCCAGCGGTACCGATTAACCGACCTTCTACAGGCCCCGGCGAGCTGAGTGCGCCGGGGCTTCAATCTGCCCGGCGCCGGGCCGAGTCCTGCGTGGAGCGCGGGGAGTTTCGGAAACGCCAACCGCTTGCCCCGCTGGCTGGCACCGCGATCTAATATTTACGTCCGTAAATATTAATTGCGGCGGGCGCCGCGGGTCCGGCAACGGCTGCGCCCGGGCCGCCGCCGCACCGGTCGCGGGCGCAATGCAGCGCCCGAGCGAAGGAGTGCGACCCGTGGAAGTCACTCGAACCCGGAAACGGCGGCTCGGCGCCGTCGGACTGGCGGTGGGGGCGGTCGTGGCTGCGACCGTCGCAGTAGTGGCGGCAGCTCCGGCATCTGCCGCCGCCTGCGACGCCGTCCAGTACTCGATCACCTCCCAATGGGGCACCGGCCACAATGCCGCAGTGTCCATCAAGGCCGGTTCTGAATCGATCAACGGCTGGAAGGTCGAGTTCGACCTGCCGACCGGATCAAGCGTCCAGAACGCCTGGAACGTGGACTACACCCAGTCCGGGACCCACTTCACCGGCGACGACGTCGGCTGGAACGCCCAGATCGCCGCCGGGCAGACCAAAGAGCTCTTCGGCATGACCGTCACCGGCACCGGGACGACGCCCACGAACTTCAAGGTCAACGGCCAGGCCTGCGGCGGCTCCAGCACCCCGACGAACACCCCCACCAACGCGCCCACCAGCAGCGAACCCACCGGGCAGCCCCAGCAGCAGAAGCAGACCCGCACCCCCGCGTTCCTCATCGAGGCCGGGGCCTCCACGTCCAACTTCGTCGAGTCGGAGAACTTCACCGTCCGCTGGGGCGACGCGGTCAACGCCGTCACGTGGGGCCAGCAGCACGGCTACAGCAACTACCCGCAGTGGGTCGCCGACCACATGGAGGAGATCTACGACTACTACGTCGACCAGGTCGGCTTCGTCGACCCCGCCGACCACGACACCGGCTCCCAGTACCGCATCAACGTCTACCTGTGCGGCACCTGGTCGAACGGGTTCCTGCCGCCCGCGAACTGGGCCGGGCCGGACGAGATCGGCGTCGGCCACATCTGCCTGCCCTACGACAAGATCTGGGACAACTGGGTCGAGTCGCACGAGTTCAACCACATCCTCCAGTCCTACGCCGTCGACATCAACATCGACATGGGCAACGGCGGCGGCTGGGGCGCGGGCAACCCGATCGCCGGGCCGGTGTGGGAGGCGCACGCCAACTACATGGCGCGCATGAAGCGCCCCGAGGTCGTCCTCGGCTCCGGCTACTACCTCGAACGGCAGCACTTCCGCTGGCTCGCCCAGGAGACCTACTACGGCGACTGGCTCATGTTCGACACCATCGCCGAGCTGTACGGCGCTGAAGCCGTCGACCGGCTCTGGTTCGAAGCGCGCCAGGGCGAGCACCCCATCGACACCATCAAACGCGTCCTCCAGCTCGACCACCAGGAGTTCGCCACCCTCATCGGCGAGATGACCTCCCGCCAGGTCGTCTACGACTTCGACCAGGGCGCCGCGATGCGCACCGACCTGTGGCGCGGCGGCGGCGCGTACCGCCCCCTCCACACCGACCCGCTCACCAGCCTCGGGTCCAACCGGTACCGGATCGCCTCTACCGACGCGCCGCACCAGTACGGCCACAACACGATCCGCCTCAACCCGACCGCGAGCAGCGTCGGCGTCCAGCTCACCGGGGCCTCCAGCCTCGCCGGAGCGGACTGGCGCTTCCGCCTCGTCGCCGTCAAGGCCGACTTCTCGGTCCGCTACAGCCCCTTGTACTCACCGGGCCAGACCGCGAACTTCTCGCTGCAGAGCGGGGAGACCCACATGATGCTCGTCGTCGCCGCCACCCCGTCGCAGCACCGCAACTACACGATGTGGGAGACCGGCGTCGGCGACCCGTTCCCGTACGAACTCACCATCACCGGCGCCACACCTTCATAACCTCCCAACACCATTGAACGGGGCGGGCCGCTCGGCCCGCCCCGTTCGCTATGGGCGCCAGGCGGGGTCGCGGCCGGTGAGGCCGATCATGCGGTCGAGCGGGTCGGCGCCGGCCGGGAGGTGGAGGGCCGGGCCGTAGATGCCTTCGCGGGCGGCCTGGTCGTCGGCGTCCTGCGCGGTGAACGCCGTGAGCGTCTCGATGACGGCGGGGTCGAGCTCGTAGGGCTGGCCGGTCGCTCGGGCCAGGTCCCAGCCGTGCACGGCGACCTCGTTGAGGGCTACGAGGCCCATGATCGAGGCGGGGAGCGTCACGCCGCCCGCTAGCGCGTCGCCTTCCCAAGCGGTGTCCTCGGCCCAGGCGTCGGCGAGGATCTGGAGGCGTTCAGCGAGTTCGCTCCTCCATCCGGGTTCGAGTGTCGAAGCGGGTTCGGCCGGCGGCGCCTCGTTGTGCGGGCCGGTCTCGCCCCGCGCGGCGGCGGTGAACGCCAGGCACAGGCCGAGCAGGTGGTTGAGCAGCTGCGCCTGCGTGTAGTGCCTGCACGGTGTGGGGCCGTGCAGCTGCGCGTCGGAGACGCCCTCGAGCAGGCCCGCGACCTGGTCGGTGACGGGCTTGAAGTCGTTCATGCGGTGTCGCTCCCGGGTGTGGAATGGTCCTTTCGCGTTGAGACGACACGGGCCGCGCGAAATCATCGATGCGTGAGGAAGCTTCAGGTACGCGGGTACCGCTGCGGGCGTAGGCTTGAAATGAAGGGCCCCCACCGGCCCGGAGGAGCCATGCGCCTGACGCGGATACCCGCCGCTCTCCTGCTCGTCGCAGCCGGTCTCGCCGCCTGCGGCGACGACCCCGCACCCGAAGCGACTCCCTCCCTCGCCGACATGCCGGACCCCGCCTCCTTCACCACCGCCATCGACAACCCGTTCATGCCATGGACGCCGGGCGCCGTCTACACCTACGAAGGCGGCGCCGAGCGCATCGTCGTCGAGGTCACCGACGAGACCCGCGAGGTCATGGGCGTGACCACCGTCGTCGTCCACGACACCGTCAGCGAGAACGGCTCGGTCATCGAGGACACCTACGACTGGTACGCCCAGGACGCCGACGGCAACGTCTGGTACTTCGGCGAGGACTCCAAGGAGATCACCGACGGCGTCACCACCAGCACCGAAGGCTCCTGGGAGGCCGGCGTCGACGGGGCCGTGCCCGGCATCGCCATGGAAGCCGACCCGCAGGTCGGCGACTACTACTACCAGGAGTACTACGAGGGCCACGCCGTCGACACCGGCGAGGTCGTCGCCCTCGATGAACACATCGACGTCGCCTTCGGGTCCTACGACGGGTGCCTGCGCACCGAAGACGTCAACCCGCTCGACACCACGGTCATCGAGCACAAGTTCTACGCCCCGGGCATCGGCATGGTCCTCGAAACCGGCGTGAAAGGCAGCGACGAACGCATCGAGCTCGTCGAGTTCGATCCCGGAGACTGACCTTTCCGCGAGAAGGGCCGGGGCCCGCGACGACGGTCGCGGGCCCCGGTTCGCACAGGAGCGCTAAGGCGTCCGGATCGACGGGAACGGATAGCTGGTCACGTCGCTGCCGATGTAGAAACTCGGGTGCGGCGGCTGGTTGTACGCCGTGTTCTGCCACGCCACCGCCACCCGGTACTGCGGGTCGTGCATGAGCGTCGCGATACGCAAGGCAGTCGTGGAGGACGTGGCGTAGATCCGCAGCGCGGTATTGTCGCTGGTCCGCCACACCACCTCCTCACGCCAGTCCCCGAACAGGTCCGCCGACAGGCCCGGCGTCGCCTTCGTGCCGTTGTTCGACGCGACACCCGAGCCCGACAGGAGCGTCCCCGACGGGTAGTTCGTGATCGCCGTACCGTCCAGCAGCTCCCGCTCGCCGTCGCCGTCCCACCACGACACGAAGTTGATCGACGCCGGTTTCGCGCCGATGTTCGCGCCCGAAGCGTTCAAGAGACCGCTCACCGCACTCGACCAGTACTCCGACCCCGCATTGGAACCCAGGACGTTCGCCGCCACGCCGCGGCCGTTGTCGCAGCACGCCGGGGTCTGGAACAGGATCGCGCCGTTCGAGCCGTTGAGGCTGGACGACGGCTGGCTCGTGCTCTCATGCGGCATGAACACCTCCTGGCCCGCCCGGCTCGGCACATGGTCGCTCACGTGCAGCGCATCGCCGTGCCCGAACCCGGTCGTGTACAGCGCCTGCCCGTTCGAGCCCACCGCCATCGCGCCGAACACCACGTCCTGGTTCCCGTCGCCGTTCAGGTCCGCGATCGAGAGGCTGTGCGCGCCTTGGCCCGTGTACTGGGACCCGGCGCTGTTGGAGTCGAACACCCACCGCGACACCAGGTCTGTGCCGTTGAAGTCCACCGCCCAGATCACGCTGCGCGTGTAGTACCCGCGCGAGAAGACCATGCTCGGATGCTGACCGTCCAGATAGGCCGTACCGGCCAGGAACCGGTCCACCCGGTTGCCGTAGCTGTCGCCCCAGCTCGACACCGTCCCGCGCGCGGGCTGGTAGTTGATCGTGTCCAGGACCGCGCCGTTGGCGCCGTTGAAGATCGTCAGGTACTCGTTGCCGGTGAGGATGTACCCGCTGGAGTTGCGGTAGTCCGCGCTCGCGGAGCCGATCACCTGCCCGGTGCCCGAGACCGTCGCGTCCGAGGTCTTCATCGCGATCTCCGCGTCGCCGTCGGAGTCGTAGTCGTACACCTGGAACTGCGTGTAGTGCGCCCCGGCCCTGATGTTGCGGCCCAAGTCGATCCGCCACAGGCGCTGGCCGGTGAGCTCGTACGCGTCGATGTAGACGTTCCCGGTGTAACCGGACTGCGAGTTGTCCTTCGCGTTGCTCGGGTCCCACTTCACGAGGTACTCGTACTGGCCGTCCCCGTCGAGGTCGCCCACGCTCATGTCGTTCGCGTTGTACGTGTACGCCTCGCCCGACGGCGTCGTCCCGCCCGCCGGTGCCTGGATCGGGATGTCCTTGTACCCGCTCGCATTGAACACCGCTTCCGCGCCCGACTGGGACCCGACCGTCCCGCTGTTCACCGCCGCAACGGTGTACGTGCCGCTGCCGCCCGTGTCGAGGTAGTTGGTGGCGCCCGTGATCGGACTGCTGTTGAGCAGGGTCCCGTTGCGGTACACGTTGAACGCCGTGCTCGAGGCGTCGGTGCCCAGGAGCCGCCAGCTCACCAGGTTCCCGCCGCTGGCCGGGACGACGGTGACGCCGCGCCCCAGGTCCTCCATGATCGCCCCGGTCTGCGCCACGGCCCCGTCGGTGACCTCGATGTAGTCGATGTTCGCCAGCCCCGCGGCCGTGGAGGCCTCGAGCCGGACGGTGTTGCTCCCGGCGTTGAGCGGGACCGTGACGGTCTTGGTCGACCAGCTGGTCCACGCCCCGGTCGCGGCGAACGCGCTGGCGGGCTCCACTGTGGCACCGTTGACGACGATGTTCGCCGGGCGGGAGTCGGTGGCGCCGTGGGCGTACCGGATCGCCACGGTGGCCGTCCCGGCGCTCGCGGCGCTGACGGTGAACTGGGCGGCGGCTCCGGCCGCGTTGCTGGAGTTGCAGAAGCCGCTGCCGGAGTACCCGGTGTGGTTCGACTCGATGAGGCCGTCGCAGACGGCCGGGGCGGTCTCGGCCTCGTAGCGGACGGTGGCGGCGTTCGCGTGCGTCATCGCGGTCAGCGTCGCGGCCGCCGCGACCAGTCCGATCGCGGCCGCCGCGGGTGCCCGCAGGCGCCTGCGCCGCGGGGTTGGCTCGTTCATGTTCGCTCCCAATCTGATGGAGTGGGCACCCGGGCCCCGGCGCTGGACGCCGTGCGGGGGCGCGCTGCGGCACAAGGGGAAGGCACGCGGGCAGAGCGCCGTGCCGGGGGCGCGCGACCGCTTCGAGCAACATCGAAACATTGAATTGAATCGATATAATGGAGTGCGTTCAGGATAGCGTGCGAACGCTTACATCGCAATGGCCGCCTACAGGCGAAGATCCGGCTCGCGCCGCAGGTACTCCCCGGGCGTGCACCCGAACGCCTCCCGGAACGCCCCGATGAACGCGCTCGGGCTCGCATACCCGCACGCCCCCGCGATACGCGTGACCTGGTGCCCCTCCGCGAGCAGCACCAGCGCGTGGTGCAGCCGGAACTGGCCCCGCCACTGCGCGAAGGTCATCCCCGCCTGCTCCCTGAACAACCGGCTCAGCGTCCGCTCGGACGCGCCCACCGCCGCCCCGAGCTGCGCCAGCGTCCGCCGGTCGGCCGGATTCGCTTCCAGCAGCGCCACCACCTCGCGCAGGCGCGGATCGGGCAGCGCGGGCAGGAACCGCTGCGGCGCTTCGACACCGCGCAGCAGATCGAGGACGACCCGCTCCAGGTGCCCCCGCGTGCCCGCCTCAAGCGCGGCGTCGTCGGTCAGGCACGTGACCGCCTCCCGCAGCAGCGGCGTGAACGCGAGCACCGTCGGGTGCCCGATGTACGGCCCCGGGCCGTCCGTCGCGAACAGGATCGCGCGCATCTCCGTCGCCCCGCACGCGCGGTGCGCATGATCGTGGCCCGCCGGAATCCACACGCCCTGCGACGGCGGCACCACCCACACGCCCGAGGCCGTGAACACCCGCAGCACGCCCCGCCTCGGGTAGATCAGCTGGTGCCCGTCATGGCGGTGCCGGTCGATCCGCTCCAGGTGCGTCAGCATCCGGATCGGCGCGCTCGGAATGCTGCGCCCCTCAACCTGTTCCTCAACGTGGCCGTCAATCGACATAACTCGGCAGAATACCGTTAGCCGGAGGCCGCGGCGAGTCGGAATCCTTGGGCCATACGGACAAGGAGTACCGAACATGACCCAGACCGCCGCCCTGCCAGAGGCCCGGGACGCCGCACCTTCCCCGCTGCGGCGCATGTGGCTGTGGGGCACCGCCCACGCCGTCGACGACCTCTACCAGGGACTCGTCCCCGCCGTCGTGCCCTACTTCGTGCTCGACCGCGGCTACGGCTACGTCGCCGCCACCGGCCTCACCCTCGCCGCCGCGCTCGGCGCGTCGATCCCGCAGCCGTTCTTCGGCCTCCTCGTCGACCGTCGCCGCCTCGACTGGTTCGCGCCCGCAGGCGTCGCCCTCGCAGGCACCGGCCTCGGCCTCGCCGGACTCGCCGGGCCCTACCCGCTCGTCCTCGCCCTGATCTTCCTCTCCGGCCTCGGCGTCGCCATGTTCCACCCGGCCGCAGGCAAAGGCGCCCGCGAAGCCGCGGGCGACAGCGCCGCGGGCATGAGCATCTTCGCAGCGGGCGGCTCCGTCGGCTTCTTCCTCGCCCCCGTCCTCGCCACACCCGCACTCATGGCCATGGGCGTCGGCGCGACCGCCCTGTTCATCCCGCCCGCCGTCCTCATCGCCTTCGTCATGCTCCGCAAGCACACCCGCACCAACGCGGGTCCAGCGAAGGCGCGCACGGGCACCGACCGCTGGGGCCCGTTCGCGGTCCTCACCGCCATCGAAGTGGTCCGCTCGATCCTCTGGGTCGGGATCATCACCTTCATCGAGCTCTACTGGATCCGCCACCTCCACGCGAGCCACGCCGCGGCCGGAACCGCCCTCGCGGGCTTCATGCTCGGCAGCGTCGCGGGCACCCTCATCGGCGGACGCCTCGCCGACCGCTTCGGCGCCGTCCGCACCACCCGCATCGGCGGCGTCCTCATCATCCCGCTGCTGGTCCTGCTCAGAGTCGTGCCCGACGAGTACGCGGCCGTCGCGGTCGCCCTCGCCGTCGGCATCGCGATCAACATCCCCTTCGCGGTGCTCGTCAAACTCGCCCAGGACTACCTGCCGACCCGCCCCGGCACCGCCGCCGGGGTCACCCTCGGCCTCGCCATGAGCGTCGGCGGCCTCTTCGCCCCCGCCTTCGGCCTCATCGCCGAACACCACGGCCCCGAAGGCGTCTTCACGGTGCTCTGCGCCGTGCCGCTCGCCGCCGTCGCCCTGGGGCTCTTCCTCAAGAAGCCATGAAACGGCACGTCAGGGCCGCAACCGCATGAATCCCCGAAGCCCTGACACGTCGAGCCGGGCGGGGTGTGATGGAGGTGCCGCCCGGTTCCACGGGCGCCTCACGCGCGCACGGCCGTCGCGGCAACAAGGGGGACGATTCAGATGCGAGTCTGCTTGAAAGTCCAGATCCCGGTCGAAGCCGGAAACAAGGCCATCATGGAGGGCAAGATGCAGCCGATGCTCGAGAAGTTCCTCGGCATGCTGAAGCCCGAAGCCGCCTACTTCTTCCCGCAGGACGGCATGCGCTCCATGATGATCTTCTTCGACATGAAGGACACCTCGCAGATGGTCGTGAACGGCGAGCCGCTGTTCGAGGAGCTGCACGCCAAGATCGACCTCACCCCCGCCATGAACCTCGACGACCTCATGGCGGGCATGAAGCAGATGCAGAACAACCGGTGACCGGCTGTTAGCCGTTGTCCCGCAGCCACTCGGCGAACGGTCTCGCCGGGTGGCCGGTCACGCGTTCGACGTTGTTGTTGACCGTGGCCGGGCGGTCGCCGAAGTTGGCGGCCACGTCCAGGAGCGAGGCGAACATCGCCTCGGGGAACCAGTCCGGGCGGGTCTCCAGCGCCTCCTGGCGCGTCAGCTCGCGGACCCTGATCGGCTTGCCGTTCGCGTCCGCGATCCGGGCGATCACCTCGCGCTGGCTGAGCGACTCGGGGCCGGTGAGGATGAGGCTGCGGCCCCGGAACCGCTCGTGCAGAAGGAGTTCGGCGGCGACCTCGGCGATGTCGTCGAGGTGGATCGGGTTGACCCGCCACTCGGGGTGGGCGATCGCGACCTCCCCGGCGCGGATCTGCTCGGCCCAGTCGCGGGCCGGGTTCGTGGCGAGCCAGGACGGGTAGAGCACCGTATAGCCGAGCCCGGAGTCGCGCACGGCCGCCTCGATCTTCTGGTGCGCGGCGCCGATCGGGCCCGCGTGCTCGACCGGGTCGTACGCGGCGGGGGAGGAGAGCAGGACCACGTGCCCGACCCCGGCTTCGGTTGCGGCCTTGAGGAACCCGGTGATGTCGCCGAACGTCGGGTAGAGGAACGCGGTCGTGATGCCCTGCAGCGCAGCGGGGTCCGGGTCGGTGAGGTCGAGCGCGGCGGTCTCGGCGCCCTCAGGGGCGTCGAGGCCGGTGGTGTCGCGGGCCGTCGCCCGGACGCGGTGCCCGGTCGCGGCGAGGCGGGCGGTAAGGCGGGAGCCGATGTTGCCCCTGACGCCGGTCACGAGGATGGTCATGGTGTCGCTCCTGTTCGGAGGGCGCGCGAGCGCAGAGCGCGGAGGGCGCCCTCGGGTAGCATGAACCTGGAATCTCTTTGCTTTGCTTGCAAATATTATTTGATGTCAAAGATAATTTGGAGGTGGGCGCTTGTCAAGCCCCGACGACGCGATCCGGGAGCTCCTGCTGCTCATGCCGCGCATGGTCGGCCGGGCCAAGCGCCTGCCCGTGCCCGAGCGCGTCCGGTCGCTCGAACTGAGCCCGCGCCACCTCTCGCTGCTCGCGCTCCTGCTCTTCGACGGCCCCGCCCAGGTCAATGACCTGGCCGTCCGCCTCGAAGTCGCGCCCACCACGGTGAGCCTCATGGTCGCCGAACTCAGCCGCAAAGGCGTCCTCGAGCGCCGCGAGGACGAGACCGACCGCCGCCGCCGCATCGTCAGCATCGCCGACGCAGAGCGCGGCGAGATCGAAGCCTGGCTCGCCGGGAGCGCCGCCGCATGGCGTAAAGCCTTGGCGCCCTTGACGAGCGCGCAGCGGCGACAGTTCGTCGACACGCTGCTCGCCTACGAGCGCGCGCTCGAAGAACCGGAGGGCTAGCGCGGCGGGGCGGTGGACTCCCGGATCACCAGGCTCGTGGCGAGCTGCACGTGGTGGGAGTCGGGGACCTTGCCCGCGGCGAGGTCGAGCACGGTGCGGGCGGCGACGCGGCCCATCTGCCGCAGCGGCTGCTTCACGGTGGTGAGCGGCGGCTCGACCCACATGGCGTTGTACGTGTCGTCGAAGCCCACGACGCTGAGGTCCCCGGGCACGTCGAGGCCGCGCTTGCGGGCGGTGCGGATGACGCCCACGGCGATGCTGTCGCTCGCGGCGAAGATCGCGGTCGGCGGGTCAGCCAGGTCGAGCATCCGGTTCGTCAGGGCCGCACCGGTCTCGGCATTGAACGTGCCCGAGCCGGTGAGCGCCGGGTCGACCTCGATCCCCGCCGATTCGAGGGCCTCGCGGTAGCCGTGCAGCCGCTCGCGCGCGGGCAGCGACCCGGGCGGGCCGCCCGCGAACCCGATCCTGGTGTGCCCCAGGTCGAGCAGGTGCCGGGTCGCCTGCACGCCCCCGGCCCAGTTCGTGGCCCCGAGGCTCGTGACGCGCTCGTCGAGCGGGTTGGCCGGGTCGATCACGACCAGCGGCAGCCCCAGCTGCTCGCAGGTGTCCATCTCCTCGGTCGTCAGCTGCGCGGTCACCAGGACCAGGCCCGCGGCGCCCTGCGCGGCGATCTCCTTGATCCGGTCGGTGCCGATCGGGTCGTTGTGCCCCGGCGTCTCGGCCTCGAGGGAGCTGGTGACGATCTCGACGCCGAGCTCCCTGCCGCCGCTCACGATCCCGTCGAGGACGTACACCGCGTACATGTTCAGGAGCGTGTCGAACACGACGTGCACGGTCTGCGGCGCAGGCGATTCGCGCGGACCGGTGGTCGGCACGTACTCCAGCTCCGCGATAGCCTCGCGGACGGCCCTGCGGGTCTCGTCGGCGACGCCGGGGCGGCCGTTGAGGACCTTGGAGGCGGTGGCCTTGGAGACGCCCGCGCGCTCGGCCACCTCGGTCAGGGTCGCCCGGGGGCGGTTGCTCATCTGCTGCACCTCTTCGACGTAGTGCCGACATCCTAGCCGAATCAGGAAACTGTTTCTCGTGAGTGTCGTTACATTTCTGGAAACAGTTTTTCAGACGACCGGCCGGAACGGGCCCTCGTGACGCATAGTCAACGCATCGTTTCTATTGCGGCACAATGGACTTCGCTGCCTATAATGACGCGGTCCTCCGGCGGGCGGCACCTACCCGGTGCGTCCGCCGGTCCTGTCGACAACAAGGAGACCCTGTGTCCTTCAAGGAAGGCAAGCCGCGCCGCGTCCTCGCCCGCGTTGCCGCCGTCGCGGCCGCCGCCGGCCTCGGCGTCGCCGGTCTGGCCGGCTCCGCTTCGGCCGACGTCACCATCCAGCAGTACGTCGCTCTCGGCGACTCGTTCGCCTCCGGCGTCGGCGCGGGCGACTACGCCGACGACGGCACCGACTGCTACCGCTCCGCGAACGCCTACGCCAAGCAGGCCAACGCCGAACTCGGCGAACGCCTCTGGTTCGAGGCCTGCTCGGGCGCGCGCATCGAGGACGTCGTCGCCAACCAGCTCGGCCACCTCTACGCGGTCAACACCGAGCACGTCACGATCGGCGTGGGCGGCAACGACGCCGGGTTCTCCTCGGTCCTCACCGCCTGCGCGGGCACCGACACCGCGCTGTGCAAGACCGCGATCACCAACGCGCGCACCGTGATCACCGACTCCCTCCCGGCCGAGCTCGACGACCTCTACACCCAGGTCGAGACCAAGGCCGCCAGCGCCGACATCGTCGTCGTCGGCAACCCGCGCCTGTTCAACGAGACCGCCTGCGCGGGCGCGCTCGCGATCACCCCGGAGGAGCAGGCGCTGCTGAACGACGCCGCCGACCTGCTCGCCGAGACGACCGCCGCCGTCGCCGCCGACCACGGCTTCGACTTCGCCGACCCGCGCGCGGCCTTCGAGGGCCACGGCGTCTGCTCGGCCGACCCGTGGATCTTGGGCTACACCGGGACCCTCGAGTCCTTCCACCCGACGGCCGCGGGCCAGGACGCCTACACCGGCGTCGTCCTGCCGCTGCTCGACTACTAGGCACGACAGCTGAACGGCCCGCGGGATTCGTCTCGCGGGCCGTTCGCGTTCACGGCATTTTGGACTGGCGCGCATACAATGCCGGGACCCTCACGGGTCGGGCCTCCCTGGCCCGGCCCGCAACCAGAAGGAGACCCATGTCCCGACACTCCAGCAAGCGCATTGCGCGCATTCTCGCCTCGGCCGCGGTCGCCGGTATCGCCGCCGCGTCGTTCGCGACCCCCGCGTCGGCCCAGTTCACCTGGTCGCCGCGGTACGTCGCGCTCGGCGACTCGTACGTGTCCGGTGTGGGCGCCGGCGACTACGCCGACGACGGCACCGACTGCTACCGGTCCGCGAACGCCTACCCGCAGCTGGCGGCCGAGGCGATGGGCGCGCGCCTGTCGTTCGACGCCTGCTCGGGTGCGCGCGTCGAGGACGTCGTCGCCGAGCAGCTCGCGAACCTGACCTGGCGCACCCGCGAGGTCTCGATCGGCGTGGGCGGCAACGACGCCGGGTTCTCGTCGGTGCTCGGCGCGTGCGCCGGGACCGACACGGCGCTGTGCCAGGGCGCGGTCGCGAACGCGCAGGCCGTCATCACCGGGTCGCTCCCGGCCGAGCTCGATGACCTGTACACGCAGGTCGGCGACCTCGCGCCGTTCGCGGACGTCACCGTGGTGGGCAACCCGCGCCTGTTCGGCGGCGTCTCGTGCTCGGGCACGCTCGCGATCACCCCCGAGGAGCAGGCGCTGCTCAACGAGACCGCGGACCTGCTCGCCGAGACGACCGCCTCGGTCGCGGGCGAGCACGGTTTCGGCTTCGCCGATGTGCGCGACGCCTTCACCGGCCACGAGATCTGCTCGGCGGACCCGTGGATTCTCGGCTACACCGGCACGATCGAGTCGTTCCACGCGAACGCCGCCGGTCAGGCCGCGTACGCCGAGGTCGTCACCCCGTACCTCGAGGACTGCTAAACCGCGCTGCCTCAACCGCACCGCCGCACCGGCCCCCGGGCCGGTGCGGCACAATCCTGTGGTGCCCCGACGCTCCCGCCAGCCCCGCCCGTGCCCGTGCGGCTCCGGTGCCGCGTACGCCGACTGCTGCGGGCCGCTGCACGCCGGGACCGCGAAGGCCGCCACCGCCGAAGCCCTCATGCGCTCGCGCTACAGCGCGTTCGCGCTTCGAGACGCCGCCTACCTGCTGCGCACCTGGCATCCCGGAACCCGCCCCGAACGGCTCGACCTCGCCGACGACGGCCGCCGCTTCACGGGCCTCCAGATCCTCGCGACCACCGGCGGCTCCCCGCTGCACACCCAGGGCACCGTCCGCTTCCGCGCCGACTACACCGACGCCGACGGGCCCGGCTCGCAGACCGAGGACAGCGCTTTCGAGCGGATCGGCGGCGACTGGGTCTACGTGGACGCGATCAGCTTCACCTGACGCGACCGGTCTCACCTGACGCGCGACAGATCGGTACGTCGAACGACTTGTCGAAGGATCGACACGTGTCTAACCTCGTCGGGTGAGCCTCCCGACTCCCGCACCCGCCAAAGACCGCCGGGTGCGACGAACCCGCGCCGCCCTCCTGGGCGCCGCGACTGCCCTTGTCAGCGCGCGCGGCACCGCGAACGTGCCGGTCTCCGACATCGCCGATGCCGCCGGAGTGAGCCGCCAGCTCGTCTACCTCCACTACGGCGACCGCGACACCCTGCTCTTGGAGGCGGCGCTCGACCTGGCCCGCCGCGAGCTCACCGAGCCGTGGGAGGACGATCCGGGGGCGGCGGCTGGGCGCGGCCGGGCCCTCGCGGTAGCCCGCCACTTCGCCGCGCACCGCTGCTTCTACCGGGCGATGTTCGCCACGGCGAGCGCGTTCGCGATGAATCAGGTGGTGAGCGGCCTGCTCGCGCCGCTGCGCCGGGACGCGCTCCGGGTGCGGTTCGGCGATTCGGTGCCGCCGCGCATGGCCGAGGACCTGGCGGTGTTCGTCTCCGGCGGCGGCGCGGCGCTCATGAGCGACTGGCTCGCCTCGGGTGAGGACCCGCTCGACCCGGAGGCGATGGCCGACCGGCTCGAGGCGATCGGCAACCTGTTCGCCGGGGCGCTGGAGTCCGCCGCCGAATAGGTCGCCTCTCGGGGATGACCGATCTCATGGCCTGCCCGTTCGCGGGGGCGCACTGATACGCGTTAATGTTAAGTCAAATGATTGACTTAATCATTGGGATCGAGTGAATCCACTGCTCTGAGCCCCGCTCAGGGGAATACTGCGACACGGGCCGCCGTGGAGGCGGCCCGGGAACCGAGGGAGACCCATGGGAACTGCAGACCGCTTCTCCGGCAAGACTGTCATCGTCACCGGCGCGGGCTCGGGCATCGGCCGCGCCACCGCGCTCCGCCTCGCGGGCGAAGGCGCCCACGTCATTGCCGCCGACGTCAACCAGGAGAGCCTCGACAAGCTCGCTTCCGAGATCGACATCCGCGCCGTCGCGGGCGACCTCACCGCCGCCGAGGTCATCGACCAGGTCGTGGCCGCCGCCGACGGCAAGGTCGACGGCCTCGCGAACGTCGCGGGCATCATGGACGGCTTCCTGCCCGCCGCCGAAGTGGACGACGCCACCTGGGACCGCGTCTTCAGCATCAACGTCACCGCGCCGATGCGCCTCACCCGCGCCGTCCTGCCGCTCATGCTCGAGGCCGGGTCCGGCTCGATCGTCAACGTCGCCTCCGAGGCGTCCCTGCGCGGCGCCGCCGCCGGAGCGGCTTACACCGCCTCCAAACACGCCATCGCCGGTTTCACCAAGAACACCGCGTTCTTCTACGGCCCCAAGGGCATCCGCACGAACGCCGTCGCGCCCGGCCCGACCATCACCAACATCGAGGGCACCATGAAGTCCCAGTACGCCGGTGAGCGCGTCGGCCCGATCCTCCAGACCGTGATCCCGACGCCGGTCAGCGCCGACGTCCTCGCCAACTCCATCGCCTGGCTCCTCAGCGACGACGCGACCAACGTCAACGGCGTCGTCCTCCCCAGCGACGGCGGCTGGTCCGCCGTCTAGCGCCGCCCGGGGCGCCGCCCGCCGAAGGCGGCGCCCCCGCCCCCGCCTCGGTACGATGAGGAGCACGGGCCGGGACGAGGAGGGCTGATGGACGAAGGCGGACTCAAGTCGATCGCCCTGCTTCTTCAGGCGCGCAATGAGATCGACGCCCGCATCGCCGACATCGTGGGCCGCCCGGTCGTCTCAGGGCACCTCTCCGACTGGATCGCCGCCCAGATCTTCGACATCGAACTCGAACCGGTCGCGAACCGGCCCATCGACGGCTGGTTCCGCAGCGGCCCCCTCGCCGGAAGCACCGTCAACGTCAAGTACTACTCCCGCAACCAGGGCCTGCTCGACATGACCGATTCCGAGGAGCTCGACTACTATCTGGTGATGACCGGGCCGCGAGGCCCCGCCGCGGGCTCTGCCGGAACCCACCTGCCCTGGTCCATCGAGCACGTCTACCTCTTCGACGCCCAGGAGCTCTACGACCAGCTGAGCGAGCGCCTGCGCCGCATCGGCGTCGCCACAAGCGTCCGCGCCGAGCAGTGGCACGCCGCCGAGATCCATCCCCGCGCCGCGGTGCAGGGCTTCAAACTCGCCCCGACCCAGACCGCCGCGCTCGACGGCTTCCGTTCCTTACTCTCCGGTATTCCATTGCGGGCCTTCCCATGCCTATGATGTGAAAGCACAAAACGGGGGAGAAACGGAGCATTCCCCCATGCGCGCCTTCGGTCGACTCCTGGCCTGCCTCGTCGTCTTCGCCTCGCTCCTCGCGGCCTCGCCCGCCTCGGCCGCAGCGGAGGTCGCGCCGCTCCCCGACGACTTCCTCTGGGGCGTCTCGTCCTCCGGGTTCCAGTCCGAAGGGAGCAACCCCGACTCCAACTGGCTCAGGTACTCCGAGACCAAGGAGCACGTGGGGAACGCCGTCGACTTCCGCCACCGCTACGCCGAGGACATCGCGCTCGCGGCCGACATGGGCGTGGAGGTCTACCGCTTCGGCATCGAGTGGGCCCGCGTCGAACCCGCCCCGGGGGAGTGGGACGAGACCGAGCTCGCCTACTACGACGACGTCGTCCAGCGCATCCTCGACGCGGGGATGCGCCCGATGATCACCCTCAACCACTGGGTCCACCCCGGCTGGGTCGCCGACCAGGGCGGCTGGAAGACCGACGCCACCCTCGTCGACTTCACCGCCTACGCCGAGCGGATCACCGCCCGCTACGCCGACGCCGACGCCATGTGGGTCACGTTCAACGAGGCCACGCTGTACGTCTACCACGAGATCGACAACGGTGCGGCGACCTGGTTCGACGCGCCTTGGATCTTCGACCGGCTCGCGAAGGCCCACAACGCCGCCTACGACCTCATCCACGCGCAGCAGCCCGATGCGATGGTCACCTCGAACCTGGCATTCATCCCCTTGTCGCCGTGGCTGTTCGACGCCGCGTTCATCGACAGGATCCGCGGCCGCCTCGACTTCGTCGGCATCGACTACTACCTCGGGCTCAGCCTCGACAACCTCACCGCCGCAAGGGCATTCGGCGACCTGCACTGAACGTGAGTAACTCGAATCCATGTGTTACGCTGACTGCGGCCAACGGCGCGAGTTCGTGTCGAGAAGGTCCTACCGCAGGGTATGCGGAACGTCAAGCCTGTGGAGCCCATGTCAGACCGGCATTGTCGGCAGTGGACGCAAACATCCGAAAGGGACGGAAGCAGGAACCCATCCGTAGTCGTGTCGCACCAGCGATCCGCGAGCCGGGATCTTCTCCTCCGGGAGAAGTGGATGCCAAAACTACTGGTCGCTGACTGCGGCACTGAGCGGGGGCCATTGCCCCCGCTTTGTTTTTGCCGTCTGGACTGCGACACCCGGCCTGGAGCGTCGGCCCACCGACGGCGTCGCCGCGTATACCGGGGTCATCGCGGGCGGCGGCGTCCCCGGCGACTACGAACCGGTCGTGCGCCAGTCGATCTGCTCCCTCATCGACCCGCCCCTCAGCTGCCTCGTCCCCGCGCGATAAAACCGATTCGGCTGCAATGTGACGCATGTCGTGCTTTGGTCGAGATCACGGCCCCGCAGGGGTAGTCGTGACAAACGCGCCCGGGTGCCGTTAGGATGCGGGCACTGCGGGGCTGGTGTCAGACCTGCAGTCGTGATGATGGCAATCTGACGGAGGAAGCGTTGCTCGATATCAGCCCACTCACTTGGGCCGGAACCATCGGCCTCATCGTCGTCCTGCTGGCGGTGGACCTGATCCTCGCGGCGATGCGCCCCCACCACGTCGGCTTCAAAGAGGCCACCGCCTGGTCCGTGTTCTACATCGCCGTCGCGATCGTGTTCGGCATCTGGTTCGGCGCCCAGTACGGGAACGCCGCGGGCACCGAGTACTTCGCGGGCTACATCATCGAGAAGAGCCTCTCGGTCGACAACCTGTTCGTGTTCGTGATCATCATGAGCACCTTCGCGGTACCCGACCACCACCAGCACAAGGTCCTCACCTTCGGCATCGTGCTCGCGCTCATCATGCGCGCCATCTTCATCGCCCTCGGCGCGGCCCTCATCAACTCGTTCTCGTTCATGTTCCTCGTGTTCGGCCTGCTGCTCGTGTACACGGCGATCCAGCTCTTCCGGCACCGCAACGAAGACCCCGACATCGAGTCGAACGTGATGGTCCGCGGCGCCCGCCGCTTCCTGCCCATCACCGCCGACTACATCGACGGCAAGATGGTCACCAAAGTGGACGGCAAGCGGTTCTTCACGCCGCTGTTCATCGTCCTCATCGCCATCGGCTCGGTCGACCTGCTCTTCGCGCTCGACTCCATCCCGGCCGTCTTCGGCGTCACGCAGGAGGCGTACATCGTCTTCACCGCCAACGCCTTCGCGCTGCTGGGCCTGCGCGCCCTGTTCTTCCTCGTCAAGGGCCTGCTCGACCGCCTCGTCTACCTCTCGGCCGGCCTGGCGATCATCCTCTTGTTCATCGGCGCGAAGCTCATCCTCCACTGGGCCCACGTCGACCTCAACGAGTCGATCCCCGAGGTCCCGACCCCGCTCAGCCTCGGCGTCGTCATCGGCATCCTGATCGTGGTCGTCATCGCGAGCCTCGTCAAGACCCGCATGAGCCCCGAGGAGAAGGCCCACGCCGGTTCGCTCTCCGCCACCAAGAAGAAGGACGAAGAGTAAAAAGCTGAGTTGGGGCGGCCCCGGACCTTCGCGGTCCGGGGCCGTCTCGCTATCGGCGCCTTGACAGGACGAGCAGGACCACCAGGAGCGGGATCGGCAGGAGGAACGCCTCCCGCAGCCCGACCTGACCGTCCAGCCAGCCGAGTGCGGCGGGCGCCGACAGGATCGCCGTGCCCGACGCGAGCGACCCGATCGACGCCGAGTGCCGCCCGCTCAGGTCCGGGATGCCGACCAGGCGGCCCAGCATGATCGGGTACAGCGGTGCGATGCCCAGGCTCGCGACCGCGATCCCCATGGTCACCGACACCGGGTCCTGCCCCAGGTAGACCGCCACGGTGCCCACCGCGATCAGCGCGAGCGAGGCCTGCACCGCCCACGGCCGGTCCACGAACCGCGGCCCGACCAGGCGGCCCACCGCCATGCCGACCCCGAAACCGGCGCCGAGCAGCGAGCCCGTACCGAGCGACACGCCCGTGTCGACCAGGCGGGCCACGCTCCAGATCGAGAAGCAGAACTCGATCCCTACACAAAGGACGATCCGCGACCATGCCAGCGCGGCCGGGCCGACCGGTATCCGGCCGCCAGCGGGCACTTCGTCCGGCGGGCCCTGCACGGTGCGGTGCACTGCGGCTACGAGCAGGATCGGGACGGCGCTGAGCAGGGCCCAGCGGCCCGGAATGCCCACTGATTCGAGCGCGCCGAACATCAGCGGCGCGCACACGCCCGCCGCGCTGGAGAGCCCGACGAGGACCGCGATGCGCTTCGCCGCGCCCGGCCCGCGCAGCAGGTCCGGGGTCGCCAGAGCGATGGCGGCGCAACCGAACCCGACGAGGACCGCGCCCGTCCCGGCCAGGACGAGCTGCGGGGTCGCGGCCATGAGGACCGCGCCGACCGCGATCACCGCGCAGGCGATGCGCATGACCAGGCCCGCGCCCGCGCGGAGCACTGCCGGGCCGGTAGCGGCGGCGAGGACGAGTCCGGCGCCGAAGGTCATGGTCAGCCACACGAGTTCGCCCCGCGGGCGGTCGAGTTCGGCCGCGATCCCGGCCAGGTACGGCCCGTAGGAGCACACGAGCAGGCCGAGGCCGATCTGTGCGAGTGCGACGACGCGGGTCAGGTCGCGGGTGGCCCGTTCGGGCAGTACGTCAACGGCCATCGGACACCAGCAGCTCCGCGAGGTGCCCGAGGTCGCGCAGGCGCATGTCGGCTGGGAGGCCCCGCAGGGACGCGGTCATCGCGCCCGCCGCGCGGCCCGCGGCCAGGCCCGGCTCGGAGTCCTCGACGACCAGGCACGCGGCCGGGTCGACCCCGAGTGCCTTGGCGGCCAGGAGGTATCCCTCGGGGTCGGGTTTGCCCCGCGCGACGTCCTCGAAGGTGAACAGGAGCGGCGGGCGGATGCCCGCCGCCGCGAGGCGGGCCTTCGCGAGCCGGTCGTCGGCGCTGGTGACCACGGCCCAGGGCAGGCCCGCGCGGTCGAGCGCGGCGAGGAGCAGTTCGGCCCCGGTGGTGGGGACGACGTCGGCCAGGTCCTCGTACTGCAGCTCGAGCTGGCGGGCGGCGGCCGCCACCACTGCGTCAGCGTCGAGGTCGGGGCGCAGCCGTGCGGCGGTGACCGTCGCGGGGGAGCCGTGGGCGTTCGCGAGCGCGGTCGCGGGGTCGACGCCGTACTCGACGGCCCATGCGGCCCAAGCGCGTTCGACGGCGCCGTCGGAATCGACCAGTGTGCCGTCCATGTCGAGCAGGACGGCTTCTGGGTTGCTGTAGCTTCGCATGAAGCCCTCCGGGGTAGAAATAAACTCGTAACGCGAGGATAATTCCTGGAGGTCCCCGAGTGCAAGCCAGAACCCCTGCTCCCGCAGACGACCCGAACGCCGAGCCCGCCAAGGTCGGCCGCGCCGAGGCCGCCCGCTGGAGCGGCGCGCTCGACCTCCTCCGCCTCGTCCGCTCCCGCCCCGGCGTCACCCGCGCCGAAGCCGCCCGCGCCATGCACGTCGGCAGCGGCACCGCCACCGAGATCGCCGCCCGCCTGCGCGCCCTCGACCTGATCGCCGAGGCCCCCGCCCCGCCCTCGGGCCGCGGCCGCCCCACCACGGTCCTGCACGCCCACCCCGACGGGCCGCTCGCCGCCGTCGTCGACGTCCGCTACGCCGACTGGGTCGTCGCCATCGCCGACCTCGAAGGGACCCTGGTCGACCGGACCACCGGCCGCCACGCCTCCAAACGCCCCGAACGCGTCTTCGCCGACATCCGCAAGGCCCTCACCGCCCTCGCCGCCCGGCACGCGGGCCGCGTCCGGGCCGTCTCCATCTCCGCCACCGGCACCGTGCGGCGCAGCGCGATCGTCCAGTCCAGTGTGCTCGGCTGGCGCGACCTCGAAGTCGAGCCGCTCCTTCCCGGTGTGCCCCAAGCACTCGGCAACGACGCCACCCTCGCCGGGCTTGCCGAGGCCCGCCGCTCCCACCCCGGCAAGAGCGTCCTCTACCTGACCATCGAGGTCGGCATCGGCGGGATCTTCGTCGACGAGGGCCACGCGGTCACCGGCGCGACGGGCGCCGGCGGCGAGTTCGGGCACGCGCCCCTGGGCGACCCGGCCGTGGCCTGCCCGTGCGGCGCCCGCGGCTGCTGGGACGTCGCGGTCGACGGGCGCGCGGTGGCGCGGCTGCTCGGCGAGGACGAACCGGAGGACCCGCGCGCGTACTTGATCGAGGCGTTGGTGAACCCGGAATCCCGTGCCGCCGTTGAAGAGTGCGCGGCCGTCCTGGGCCGGGGCACGGCCGGGCTCGCGAACATCCTCGACCCGGAGATCGTGTGCCTGGGCGGCCTCGCCCCCGAGCTGCGCCGCGCCTCGCCCGAGTCCTTCGCGGCGGCGTACGGCGAGGGGCTGATGGGGTTCCGCCGGGACGATCCGCCCCGCGTCGTCCCCTCGGTGCTCGGCCCGGACGCCCCGATGCTCGGCGCGGCCGAGGCCGCCTGGGACATGATCCTCACCGAGGGCGGCATCGCCGCCTGGACAGAGCGGCGATTCCCCTAGAGGCGCAACGTGAACGGCGGCGGGCCGGAGCCCGCCGCCGTGGGTGTTGGAATATCAGTTCTGGCCCGCGTGGGTCTCCAGGTAGGCGCGGATCGCGGCGGGGTCGTCGTTCCCGGCCCAGCCGATGTAGGCGTCGGGCCTGATGATCTTGACCTCGCCGTCGGGGTGGGCCGAGGCCGCGTTCGCCGTGAAGTCGCCGTCGTAGGTCTCGGCGCTGTCGAGGACGACGAACTTCCCGCCGCGCAGGGCCTCGTACAGGCGGGTGCCGTCGGCGAGGCCGATGTCGTTGGCGCGGTGGCCGACGAGCGCGTCCTCTCCCTTGCCGTGTCCGTAGTGGATGCCGACGCCCGAGATCATGCCCATGGCCTTGGCCTCGATCGGCTTGATGTGCATGGCGGTGGCGACGGCGGCGCCGCCGATGGCGGCCTTGAGCTTCGAGCGCTCAGCCGCGAGGCGGATGATCGCGCCGCTGGAGCGCAGCACGGCTTTGCCGACGGGGTGGCGCTCGGCGTTGTAGGTGTCGAGTAGGGCCGGGTCGGCGCCGCGGAGCACGGCGGCGAGCTTCCAGGAGAGGTTAGCCGCGTCCTGGAGGCCGGTGTTCATGCCCTGGCCGCCCGCGGGGGAGTGGCAGTGCGCGGCGTCGCCCGCGAGGAACACGTTCCCCTCCCGGTAGCGGGTGGCCTGCCGCTCGTCGGAGTGGAAGCGGGAGATCCAGCGGGGGTCGTGCATGCCGAAGTCGGTGCCGAAGGCCCGCATGGCGGCCTCTTTGACCTCGTCGAGCTCGATCGGCTCGTCGTCGCTCTTCTGGTCGGCGCTGTTCCACGCGAAGATCCGCCAGTAGTCGTCGCCGAAGGTGGCGACGAAGCAGAACGCGCCGTTGACGCCCTGGATGGCGGGGCTCTCGGCGGGCGGCTCGCTGAGCTTGACGTCGGCCAGCATGATCGATTTCAGGACGGCCTCGCCCGGGTAGTCGATGCCGACGGCCTGTCGCACGGCCGAGTGGATGCCGTCGGTGCCGACGACGTACCGGGCGGTGTAGTCGCCCTGCTCAGTGTGGACGGTGACCTGGTCGGCGTCCTGGGTGACGCCGGTGACCTTGTGCTCGTAGCGGATCGTCACCCCGGCCTTCGCGGCGCGGTCGCGCAGCACCTCCTCGACGTTGTACTGCGGGGTCATGAGGAGGTACGGGAAGCGGGTCTCCAGGTCGGCGAGGTGGAGGGTGACCCGGTTGAACAGGCGGATGCCCGGCAGCTGCGCGCCGCCGTAGGCGAGGAGGTCGTCGGCGATGCCGCGCGCGTCGAACTCCTCCATGGTGCGGGCGTGGACGCCGAAGGCCCGGGAGAGGTTCGAGAGGTTCGCGCCGCGGGATTCGAGGACGAGGACGTCGACCCCGGCTTCGGCGAGGTCGCCCGCGAGCAGGAGGCCGGTGGGGCCGGCGCCGACGACGATGACTTGTGCCTGGTTCGCAGACATGGCATGTCTCCCTTGGGGGTGGGACGGTGACGATAATTCATCACCTGATGAATTAAACGGTAGTGGAATTCGGAGGGGATCGGAAGTCTTTCGGCGGCGATGTGACACAGGAGTCAGTGGCGGGCGGTGCCGAACCCGGTTTCGAGGAGTGCCAGGGCCCGGTCGACGAACGCGGAGGGCGGCCCAGCGAAGCCGGTGGCCCACCAGTGCCGCATGGCGCCGATCGTCGCGCCCACGAAGGCGTGCACGAAGATCTGCGCATCAGGATCGTCCTCTTCGGACGGTATGGTCCCGGCGATGGCGCGGGACTTCTCGTAGGAGTGCAGGATGTACGCGGCCTCGACCGCCGGGTGCGTGTGGACGAGCGCGAGGCGGCGGCGGATCAGCCGCAGCTCGGCCGCGTCCATGGCCGCGAAGGCCGTCGCGAGGGCCTTGCGGAGCGCGCCGAGCGGGTCGGGCGCGGCGAAGAGCGCGGCGAGCGGGCTCGTGGGGTGCTCGTCGGCCTCGTCCCAGATGACCAGCATCTCCTTGGTGCCGAAGTAGCGGTAGACGGTGCGGGGCGAGACGTCGGCGGCGGCCGCGACGGCTTCGATGCCGACCTGGTCGAAGCCGTGCTCCTCGAACAGGTCCAGGGCGGCGGCCTGTATGCGGTGCATGGCGGCGAGCTTTTTGCGGGCCTGCAGTCCTTGCGGCGCAGCGGCTTCGGTGTCCATGGCACGAGTATAGGCAGTGACTGCCATCTGGCAGTCACTGCCTAAAGAAGTTTTCCTTATTTCGTGGCGCCGCCCAGCTCGGCGACCTCGCGGACCGCGTCGGCGACGGCCTTGAAGTCCTTCTTGAGAATCCAGTCGTGGTTGCTGGCGACCTTCGCGAAGACCTTGATGTTCTCGTTGCGCTCGACGACCTCGCCCATCGCGGCGCGGATCTGCTCCTGCTCGTCGCCCTTGGAGCCCAAGGAGACACCCGAGGCGAGCACGTACCGGGTCGGGACGATGATCGCGTCGAGCACCGGGCCGAGGTTGGCCTTCTGGGAGATCTTGCCCAGTTCGATGTTGCACTCGGCCTGCTGCGAGGCGCTGAGCTTCGGCGTCAGGCCCGTCGGGCGCAGGATCGCGGTGACCGGCGCGAGGCGCTTGAAGAGCTTGCGGATGCGGATCTCCATGACGTCGTCGAGCCAGTCGTGCGGCTCGGCGCCCTCGACCGGGACCGCGCCGATGCACCGCTCGGGGTTGCGGCTCGCCCAGGTCGCGGCCAGGAATGCGCCGTAGGACCAGCCGACGATGAGCACCTTGCCGGTGACGCCGCGCGCTTCGAGGACGGCGTCGATGTCCCGCATGCACGCCTCGAACGAGTAGTCCGAGGACTTCTGCGACTTCTTGCCGCGGGCGCGCTCGTCGAAGTTGATGTGGCGGAATTCCGAGCCCAGCTCCTCGAGCACGTTCTTCCAGTACCCGATGGTCGCGAACTGGCCGTTGCAGTAGATCACCGGGATGCCGTCGCCGCCGGTGTCGGTGACGTAGAGGGCGGTGTCTTCGACGGGAACCATGCCGGACCAGGTGGTTTCGAGAGCGCTCATCGTTCGTTTCCTTCAGTGAGAGGCGTTGTGCCGCGGGGCTTCCGCTGTGCCCTAAGACTGCACCCCGCACCTGTCGCGCCCCTGTCGCGAACCTGACACCCCTAGAGCGCGGCCTTCTCGCGCGGCCGCCGCGCCGGGTCGTAGACCGGGACCCACTTCGCGAGCCACGCCGCCCCGAACCAGGTGATGAGCCCCAACGCGATCGCGGCCGCGCCCAGCGGGAACACCAGCGACACGAGGCTGATCAGGCCCGGCCCGGCGATCGTGCCCACATCCGTGCACAGCCGCCACCCGCCGAGGAACTGGCGGCGGCCCTCGTCGGGCGCCACATCCGCGCCCAGCGTCAGCACGATCCCCGACGAGATCCCGTTGCCAAGGCCCATGAGGCACGCGACCAGCCCGATCGCGACCGCTGTCCCCGACAGCGGCAGCAGCAGGAACCCCGCGCCCATGACGAGCATCGCCGGGAGCGCGACCCACATGCGCCCGAACCGGTCCATAATCGCCCCGCCCGGATAGAACAGCAGCATGTCGACCCCGGCCGCGATACCGAAGATGACGCTCGTCGTCGTCGCGTCCAGGCCCTGGTGCTCGGCCCACAGCGGAATGATCGCCGTCCGCGAAGCGCGCGCGATCATCACGAACAGGACGCCCGCACCAAGTTGGGCCAGCACCTTCCGGTGCTCGGCCAGTACCGACCACATGCTGCGCTTCTCCTGCGCCGCAACGGCATGGCCAGCGGTCGGGAGCTCCGGCAGTGCGAGGCTCAGCAGCCCGCCCGCCAGGCTCGTCCCGGCGGCGAACGCATAGGTCGCCTCGAACGAGTACTGCTCGATGAGGAACGCGCCCACGAACGGCCCGATGAATCCGCCGATGCGGAACGTCCCGCCGAGCATCGACATCGCCCGGGCGCGGAACGCGAGCGTCACCGCTTCCGAGAGGTACGCGTGCCGGGCCAGGCCGAACACCGCCGAGGACAGCCCCACGGTGAACACCATCGCCGACAGGACCGCGAGCGACGCGGTCTGCGAGGCCGTGACCAGCGCGGCCGCCTCGACCACGCACGCGGCCAGGAGCACCCGCTTCTCGCCGAACCGCTGCGCGAGCGCCCCGGCGGGCAGGTCGCCCACGAGCTGGCCGAAACCGATGAGCCCCACGATGATCGCGGCCTGCGTGACGCTCGCGCCCAGGTCGAGGGCCGAGAGCGCGATGAGCGGCACGACCGCGCCCATCCCGATGGCGATGAGCAGGTTCGGCCCGTAGACGGGGACGGCCAGCGCGCGCAGCTTCAGGGACGAATCGGACTCGGGCACGCCCGGAACGTACCAACCGGTCGCGACTCATGCTCGCGTCCAGGGGCGCCCTGTGACGCGTTCGGGCCGGGGCGCATCGCGCGCCCCGGCCCTTGCTCTAAGCGGGCGTGCAGGTCACGGCCGGTGCCGTGCCCGTGCCGCTGGCGACGAACCCCCAGGCGGTCGAGGTCTGCCCGGCCGCGACCGCGCCGTTCCAGCCGACGTCCTCCGCGGTGACGGTCGCGCCCGAACTCGTCACCGTCGCGTTCCAGGAGCTGGTGATGCGCTGGCTCCCCGGCCATGTCCACGTCAGGGTCCAGCCGCTGATCGCGCCGGCTCCGGCGGTGACGCTGACACTGCCCTGCCAGCCGGAGTCCCACTGGCTCACGACCTGCACGCTCGCGGTGCAGCCGGTGCCGGTCGGCGGCGGGGAGGTGGTCGCGGCGGGCGAGGTGGTGGGTGCCGGGCTGGTCGTCGGTGCCGGGCTGGTGGTCCCGCTCGGGTTGCCCGCCGTCAGGGTCGGCGTCGTCCAGCTCCTCCACTGGGCGAGGTTCGCGGTCTTGTCGGGGTGCATATTGATGAGGGCGGGCGGGTTGCCGGTGCCGTGCAGGAACTTGTTGATGCTCTGCTGCAGCGGGGTCCGCCATTCGGTGCGGGTAGCGCAGTGCGTCCCGTTCGAGGTGTTGGAGTGGTAGGAGATGTTGCCGCCCGCGCCGAGGGCCTTGTAGACCTCGGCGCCGCCGAGCGCCGCGACCGCGCCGGAGCGCGCGCCGAGCCATTCGATGTGGGGGTTCTCCATGATGAACAGGCCGCGCGGGGCGATCATGCCGACGATCTCGTGGGTGTCGACGGGGAGCGCGCCGGGGTTGCCGGTGTAGGCGCTGAACGCGTCGCCGAGCCACGGCTGCTCGTTGTAGGCGCTGCTGAGCGGCTGCGCGCCGCTCTCCTGCGGGATGGAGCGGAGCGCGGAGGTGCCGCCGCTGCCGGACTCGATGGGCATGGTCAGGGCGATGCGCTGGTCGAAGGCGCCGGCGACGAAGGCGCCCTTGCCGTACCGCGAGCACCCGGTGACGCCGGTGGTCGGCTTCAGGATGCTGCCGCCGGACTGCTCGATGACGTCGATGATGCGGCTGACGCCCCAGGCTTGCGCCATGAGGACGCCGGTGGTGCTGGTGGCGCCGTAGAGGGTGTAGAACGCTCCCTGCTTGTTGTTCCGTGGCGTGCCTTCGGCGCCGACGGCGCCGGGGTCGTAGTTGATGACGGCGGTGCCGGTGGCGAGGATCGTGGCGGTGTCGGCGCCGAAGCCGCCGTAGACGATGACGGCGGGGAACGGGCCGGTCCCGCTCGGGAGCTGCACACTCGCCGAGAAGCTGGTCGTGCGGCCGTTGTCGCTGACGTTGACGGTGATCCGCGAGGAGGTCACGGTCCCGGTGGTGCTGTCGGGTTGCGGCTTGTCGCCATAGACCGTTGCTTCGGCGAGTTCCTTGATCTCGGAGCGGCGGCACTCCCACTGGCTCTGGGTGGTGATGCGGGTGCCGTCGGTCCGGGTGAACGGGTCGGGGAGGAGCGGGCTGGAGGCCCAGCTGCCGGGGACCGCGACGTTGCAGCCCGCGCCGTCCCATTCTGATGCGGCCGTGACTTGGGCCTCCGCCCGGTTGAGGTGCGGTGCGAGCGCGAAGGCGGCGGCGACCGCGAGCGCGGCCGCCAGGACGAGGGCGAATCGGAGTCGGTGTCTGGTGATCGGGGGGTCGATCGATGATGCCATGGCAGATTCCTTGTCTGACCAGAGGCGACAGTCCATCATCGACGGTGAGGAGGGCGCGAGCGCGCCGGCGTCAACGGTGAGACCACTCATGCCGGGATTGCGAGTGAACTTCCGTGAGGGTCCCGCCAGAATACATTCACGATTGTCGATATGCAACGCGGTCGGGGGACGCGGAAAAGCCCCGGCCGACCGGCCGGGGCTCTCAATACTTGAGCGGGTGACGGGAATCGAACCCGCGCAATCAGTTTGGAAGACTGAGACTCTACCATTGAGCTACACCCGCACTGTGCCGCCGAAGCGGACGCCCACGAGTGTAGCGCATCCTTCCGGCCCGCTGCTGTGATGGCCGCCTGGCTCACCTGAGTCGTTTGATCTCCGCGTCGATATGCGCAGGCTCGTCCAGGACGAGCCGGGACCTGTGCTCGCTCACCAGCTCGTACACCCCGTCGTTGAGGCGGTAGTGGAAGACCAGCGGTTCGAAGTCGGCACCTTCGGCGACGCGCAAGTAGTTGGCGATGCCCGCTTTCGCGTACAGCATCGGTTTCAGTTCGCGGTCTCGAGCTTCGGTCTCGGGCGCCTCGACTTCGCCGACGATCGCGACGTCTCCGGGGCGGTACCACACAGTCTCGTTCACGGGAGGCACCGCCATCGGGTTGCGGGGACAGGTCAACCGGACAACGAGCGGGGACGGCGTCAGGAACGCGGAAACACAGGCGCTGTGGCTGAGGTCATGCGGGCGGGAGGACGCTTTTCAGGCCGCCTTCGAGGTGGGCGAGGAACACGTCGTCCTCGTACGCTTCGGGCGCGTGGCCGAGGGCCGTGTAGAAGCACCGGCCCGCTTCGAGGCGGCGGTGCCAGGCGAGCGGGTGCGGGCGCCCCATCGCGAGGCCCGCGGTGTCGTACGTGTCCTCGTCGGCTTCGAGCAGGACCTCCACGTCCTTGGGCTGCTCGTCGAAGGAGTACCACTCGTCGGTCCAGGCCCAGCGCTGCGGCAGGTGCGCGGTCGCGGGGTGCCCCGGGCCGACGACGTCGATCTCGCCGGGCGTGCACCCGGGCGGGTGGCCGATGAAGCGCGCGCCCACGAGCTCCCGGAAGAACGGCCATGACCGCTCGGCCGTCGACGCCGCGTGCACGCCGCACCAGCCGCCGCCGCCCGTCACGAAGTCCGCGAGCGCCGCGCGCTCCAGCTCGTCGAGGACGTCACCGGAGGGGGAGAGCCACACGGTCGCCGCGAACCGGGCGAGGTCGAGCGGGTTGTGCACCGCGGCGTCCTCGGTGTGCTCGGTCTCGAAGCCCAGACCGGCCGCGAGCCGCTCGACAGCGGCGACCCCGGCCGGGATCGAGTCGTGCCGGAAACCGGTCGTCTTGGTGAAGACGAGGATGGCGGGTGCAACCACAGCGTTCACTCCTGTTCGGGGCGGGCGTCGCTCCACGGCGGCGGATGCCGGGCTGTCCGACTCCTCCTGAGAACGATTGCAGGGCGTAGTCTAGGCGATCTCGGCACCGGCGGCCCGGCCCGGCCGCACCCGTCCCCGACACGTGACGAGCGGCGATATCGACCACACCCGCCGGGGCCGCGGAGGTGCGGCGGCTTAGACTCGATCGGAGCGGGGGTCGATGCTGCGCTGCCGACGGACCGAAGCGGCCACGGCAACCCTCCGCCCCGACGCAAGTCAATGCCGTAGGGCAATTGAGCGAAATGATCTAGGAGTACGTCTGTGAAGAGCACTGTCGAGACCCTGAGCCCGACCAGGGTGCGGCTGTCGGTCGAGGTGCCGTTCGAGGAGCTGGCGCCGTTCATCAACGAGGCGTACAAGACGGTCGGGCAGCAGGTCCGCGTCCCCGGGTTCCGCCCCGGCAAGGCGCCCCGCCAGGTCATCGACCAGCGCATCGGCCGCGAGTCGGTCTACGCCCAGGCGATGGACCCGGCCGTGCAGGCCAACCTCAACAAGGCCGTCACCGAGAACGACGTGAACGCGCTGGGCCGCCCCGAGCTGACCGAGGTCAAGCCGATCGAAGAGGGAAAGCCCTTCGAGTTCGTGGTCGAGACCGACGTGACCCCCGCGTTCGAGCTCCCCGACTTCGCCTCGCTGAAGGTCACGGTCGAGGCCGAGGGCGTCAGCGAAGAGGACGTCGACAAGGACCTCGAGTCCCAGCGCCTGCGCTTCTCGTCGCTGAAGACCGTCGAGCGCGCCGCGGCCAAGGGCGACTTCGTCGTCATCGACCTGCTCGCCACCCAGAACGGCGAAGAGGTCGAGGGCGGCTCCGTCTCCGGCATGAGCCACGAGGTCGGCTCGGAGAACCTGCTCGACGGCCTGGACGACGCGCTCGTCGGCATGGCCGCGGGCGACGAGAAGACCATCCAGTCCACCCTCGCGGGTGAGCAGGAGGGCGAGACCGCCGACATCGCGGTCAAGGTCACCCAGGTCAAGGAGCGCGAGCTCCCCGAGCTCGACGACGACTTCGCCGAGATGGCCAGCCAGTTCGACACCCTCGCCGAGCTGCGCGACTCGACCCGCGAGCGCCTGGAGAACCAGGCCCGCACCGGCAAGGCCAACGAGGCCCGCCAGAAGACCCTCGAGGCGCTGGTGGAGGCCGTCGAGCTGCCCCTGCCGGAGAAGGTCGTCTCCGAGGACGTCGAGCACGAGATCATGCACATGAAGGGCGGCCACGACGGCGAGACCGACGAGGGCCTCGCGCAGTTCGAGCAGTACCTGCAGATGATGGGCAAGTCCGAGGACGAGTTCAAGGCCGACATGGTCGCGGACTCCGAGGCTCGCCTGCGCCAGTCGATCATCCTCGGCAAGATCGCCCGCGAGCGCGAGCTCGAGGTCTCCGGCGAGCTCATGACCGCCGAGGTCGTGCGCCAGGCCCAGCAGCGCGGTGTCCCGCAGGACCAGTTCCAGAAGTTCGTGGACGAGCTGCGCACGAACGGCGGCCTCCAGCAGATCGCCGCGTCGCTGCGCCAGCAGCTCGCCCTCGAAGAGGTCGTCAAGGACGCCACGATCGTGGACGCCTCCGGCGCCGAGCTGACCGAGGAAGACCTCTTCCCGGGCCGCAAGGCCGCCGAGGCCGACACTGAGGCTGACGCCGAAGAAGGCGAAGAGGAGAAGACCGAGGAGTAAATCCTCGCTGGTTTTCCAAGGGGCCCAACGCATCTGCGTCGGGTCCCTTTCGCGTTGCCGGAATGGGAGCGCTTTGCCCCGGTGGCTCCCGAAATTTTTGCTACTCACGGGTAGAGACGGCCGTCACGATGACCTATGGTGTGTATCTACACCCATCAATGCTCAGCTGACAGACCACCGTCTCGGGAGTGCCCCCTATGATCCCCCGACACCGCTCCAAAGGATCGATGCCGCTCTATGCCAGCGTCGCGCTGGCCTTCACCGTCCTCGCCTGGCCCGCCCCGGCCGCCGCCCAAGAGGACCCGAACGAGCTCAAGTTCGACTACGGCGTCGACGGCGTCTCCTGGTACTGGAGCCGCCAGATCGACGAGACCCTCGAACTCGGCTCGATCGCCCAGCAGATCGAATGGCCCAACCCGCAGTCGGCGACGACCATGCCAGTCGCCGTCGAGCTCGGCGAGAACACCAAGGTCGCCGCCCTCTCCTTCAACCTCGCCGAGCGCGGCGTCACTGAGGGCTCCCAGATCACCGACTTCAAACTCACGGTGGCCGAAGGCGACGACGCGGGCGACTCGCCCACGTTCAACCCCACCGGCAAGCTCGTCCAGGCCTGCCCGATCACCGAGGCCTGGTCCTCCGGCGAAGCCGAGATGTGGGACGTGCAGCCGCCCGTCGGCGAGGCCTGCGTCGTCGGCGAGCGCGCCGAACCCGACCCGGCCGAGGTCGCCGACGCCGAAGCGCTCATCGCCGCCACCCAGGAGGCCATCGAGAACGGCGGCACGACTGAGACGCCCGCCGTCGAAGTCCCGCTCCCCACCTGGACGTTCGACCTGACCGCGCTCGCGAAGGACTGGGGCCTGGACCCGTTCGCGAACTACGGCGTCATGTTCATGCCCGTCATGGAAGGCGCCACTCCTGTCGACACGTGGCAGGTGAACCTGAAACTGCCGCTGCGCGACGACACCCAGACGCCCGTGAACGAGTACGACGCCACCGCGTACCGGCTCGCCGCGACGTTCGCATTCACCCCTGGTGAGACCCCGACTGACGGCGCGAGCGACCCGGGCTCCGGCTCTACGGGCGGCAGCAGTGGCGGCTCGGGAGGCAGCAGCGGCTCCACGGGCGGAGGCGGCGGTTCCGGCTCCAGCAGCGGCGACGAACCGGCCGCCGAAGACCCCGCCTCGGACGAGGAACTGGCACCCGCCGCGTACGAACCGGTCGAACCGAAAGCCCCCTGGTACGTGTGGACGCTCATTCCCGCCGCGCTCGTCGGCGCTTATGTGCTCCACTCCGTGATGGGCGCTTCGGGCGCGGCGGCGGGCGGCGGCGGCGCGATCGACCGCATCCGCGCCCACAACCTCGACAAGCGCGGCTGGGCCCTGCCGATCCCGGCCGGGTTGTGGCAGAAGCTCACCGGCCGCGGGGGCCGCTCATGACACAGCGTTTCAGGCTGCGCCGCCGTACTACGTTGGCGCTCTTGGCTGCCGCGCTCCTCGTGCTGCCCGCTTGCGGCCAGTTCGAAGGCGTGCACGACGACTTCGTGGCCCAGGGCGGCGAGAACCCCGGCCTCGGCAGCGCCGACGGCACCAGCGCCGACGGCACTTCCTCAGGCGCCGACGGCACCGATGCCACCGGCAACGGCGGCGGCAGCGACGACTCCACCAGCGGCGGCGGGGGAGGAGGCGGCGGTGGCGGCAACGACAACGGGAACGCCGGGAACGGCGACACCACGGGCGTCACGGCCGACACCATCACCATCGGCATCCACGCGCCGCTCACGGGCGCCGCCCCGCTCAAGCAGGAGTCCTTCGAGACCGGCAAAGACCTGTACTGGCAGTACGGGAACGGCGGCAAACCCGTCGAGATCCACGGCCGCACCGTCGAAACCGTGTTCGCCGACGACCAGTACCGGCCCTCCACGGCCCGGCAGGTCTGCCAGACCATGGCCGAGGAGCAGCAGGCGTTCGCGCTCATCGGCGCGGGCGGCACCGACCAGATCCAGGCGTGCGCGCAGTACGCCGCCAGCGAAGACGTCCCATATCTGTCCACAGGGGTCACTGAGACCGGGATGGGCTCGCTCGACACGTACTTCGCCGCTTCCATGACCTACAAGCAGCAGACGCCGATGCTCGCCGACTACATCAAGAACGAGCTCGGCGTCACCGACGCGTCCAAAGTGGCCGCGGTCGTGACCAACACCCCGAACTTCGACGACGCGGTCGAGGGCTTCACCGGCGCCTTCGACGGGGTCGACGTCTTCCGGCCCGACAAGAACGAGCGCGGCTCCTCCGCCGCCGGGAACCTCTGCACCGGCACCGTGAAGAACTACGACGTGGTCTTCGTCCTCACCAGCCCTACGTTCTACCTGGAGATGGCCGCCGCCTCCGGCTGCCGCCCCCAGTACGTCGGCGTCGGCGTCAGCATGGGCCTCGACCAGGTCGCCAGCACCGGGTGCAGCGCCGCCAGCTCCACCGAGGGCGCGCGGTTCTTCAACCCGACCCCGGCGTTCGCCGACGCGGGCGAGTACGACGCCGACTTCCTCGCGGCCGTCGACGCGGCCGGGATCGAAGCCGACGACGTCACCTGGATGATGTGGGGCCAGTCCAAAGTGCTCCACCAGATGCTCGACAAGGCGGGCGAGGCGCTCGACCGGGGCGCGTTCATGGACGCCGTTGCGGGCCAGAAGTTCTCGACCGGGGTCTTCCCGGACCTGAACTACGCCAACGGGCCCTTCGGCGCGACACAGGTCAGCGTGCTCCGCAACGTCTGCGACGGCGGCGGGCACTACGAGACCGACTTCGCCTTCGTGAACGGGTTCTGACCATGGGCGCATTCCTCGCACTGGGCCTGTTCCAAGGCGCGGTCTACGGCCTCCTGGCCGTCGGCATCGTCCTCGTCTACAAGGCCAAACGCGTCTTCAACTTCGCCCAGGGCGAGTTCGGCGGCGTCGCCGCATTCACCGCTTACGCGATCGTCGTGGGCGCGGGACTGCCCTACTGGGCCGGGCTCGTCGGCGGCCTCGTCGCGGCGGTCGCCACGGGCCTGGTGGTCGAACGCGTCATCGTCCGGCCGCTCGAATCCTCCTCGCGGACGATCATGCTCGTCGCGCTCGTCGGCGTCGCGCTCTTCACCATCGCCATCATCGTCCTTGTGGGCCAACCTATTCCCAGGGTCATGCCCCCGCTGATCTCGGGCGGCGGCGTCAACATTCTGGGTGCCGGCATCCTCCCGCAGCAGCTGATCCTCATGGCCGTCTTGGCGGTCCTCGCCGCCGCGATGGCGTGGTTCTTCAAGACCGACCTCGGCCTCGCCGTGCTTGCATCCTCACAGGACACTCGCGCCGCGCAGGTCGTCGGCATCAGCCCCGTCGCCGTCTCCCGGCTCGTCTGGGGCATGGCCGCGCTCCTCGGCGGCATCGCCGGGCTCCTCTATGCGCCCGTGGGGATCTTCACGCCCGGGTTCATGACCCTCACGATGCTCGTGCCCGCCTTCGCCGCCGCCGTGCTCGGCGGCATGACGAGCCTCCCGGGCGCGTTCATCGGCGGCCTCGCCATCGGCGTCGTCCAGAACCTCGGCATCTACTACCTGGGCCAGCAGCTCAAGGTCCCCGGAGCCGCCGAACTCGGCGTCTTCGCGCTCCTCATGCTCGTCCTCCTCATCAGACCGCAAGGCCTGCTCGGGAAGGAGGCCTAGATGGCGACAGCGACCATGGTCCTCACCCGGGTGAAAGCCCAGCGCCGCTTCGGCCTCGCGCTCCGCGTCACCATCGTCATCGCCCTCCTCGCGCTGGCGGCACTCCCGCTCCTCCTCGGCGGCGACGTCTGGGCCCAGCGCATCAGCCGCGCCGCGATCTACGCCGTCATCGGCCTGTCCATCAACACCCTCACCGGCCACGCCGGGCAGATCTCCCTAGGGCACCAGGCTTTCGTCGGCATCGGCGCGTTCGCGGCCGCGTTCATGGCCTCCCGGCTCGGCGCGCCGCTCGGCTTCGGCCTGGCCGCCGCGGCCGTCGCCGGGGCCCTCACCGCCGCCATCATCGGCCTCGTCGCGCTGCGCGTCACGGGCCTCTACCTCGCGCTCGTCACCCTCGCGTTCGGTCTCACCGCCGAGACGACGATCTTCAACTGGCGCGAGTTCACCGGCGGCGGCGCGGGCGCGTTCGCGCCCAGGCCCGCCCTCGTCTCCTCCGACCACGCCTTCGCGCTCCTGTGCCTCGGCGTCCTCGGCCTCGTCCTCTACCTCGACTGGCGGGTCGTCTCCACCAAAGCCGGGCGCGCGCTCGCCGCCGTCCGCAACAACGAGCGCATCGCCTCCACCCTCGGCGTCAACGTCACCGGCTACAAGCTCGCCGCGTTCAGCCTCTCCGGCCTCATCGCCGGACTCGCGGGCGGCCTCTTCGCCCATTGGAACCAGATCGTCCAGGCCATGGACTTCGAGTTCCAGGTCGCCCTCGTCTGGGTCCTCATGACGGTCGTCGGCGGCCTCCGGTCCCGCCTCGGCGTCATCCTCGCCTCCGCGTTCTTCGCGCTACTGCCCTTGACACTCCCGAACTTCCTGTCCGGCCTGCCGTGGCAGCCGCCCTTCCTCAACGAAGCGGTATATCACGTACTACCGCCGTTCATCGTGGTCGTGATGCTCCTGATCGTCCTCCGCTTCTTCCCCGGAGGCTTCGGCCAACTCCTCAGACCCGCAACGAAGTGGCTTACCGGAGGCCGGAAATGAAGCGCCACCAGATCCTCAAAGTCGAAGGCCTGATGCTCCGCTTCGGCGGCCTCCAAGTCCTGAACGACCTCTCCCTCACCGTCCGCGAAGGCCAGATCGTCGGCCTCATCGGACCCAACGGCGCGGGCAAGACCTCCTGCTTCAACTGCCTCACCGGCATCTACCAGCCCCAGAGCGGCCGCGTCTACTTCGACGGCCGCGACGTCTCGCACCTGCCCACCCACCGCCGCGCCCGCCTCGGGATGGCCCGCACCTGGCAGAACCTCGGCGTCATCGACACGCTCACCGTCACCGAGAACGTCATGCTCGCCCAGCACCAGCGGGCCGGGTACTCCGCGCTCGCCGGGATGCTCGGCCTCGCCGGAACCTGGCACCGCGAAAGGGAACTCCTCCGCGACGCCGCCGAGATCATCGACTACTTCGGACTCGAAGAGGTCGCCCACGAACGCACCGGCGAACTCCCGTACGGCATCCGCAAGACCTGCGACATGGCCATGGCCCTCGCCTCCGACCCGCGCATGCTCCTGCTCGACGAGCCCGGCTCCGGCCTAAGCCCCGAGGAAGCCCTCGGACTCGGCGACACCCTCCGCGAACTCCGCGACCGGCTCAAACTCACGATCCTCATGATCGAGCACCACGTCCCGCTCGTCGCTGAAGCCTGCGACTACGTCTACGTCCTCAACTTCGGCGAACTCCTCACCGAAGGCGAACCCGCCGACATCCAGCGCCACCCCGAAGTCATCGCCGCCTACCTCGGCGGCACCGCCGAGCCCACCGAACCGCCCGAGTGGCCCCTCAAACCCGAAGGAGCCGGGCATGGCACTGCTTGAGGTCGAGAACCTGCGCGCCGGATACGGCTCCGTCCCGGTCCTCCACGGCGTCACGCTCAGCATCGACGAGGGCTCCAACGCGGTCCTCCTGGGCCTCAACGGCGCCGGGAAGAGCACCACCCTCATGACCCTCGCCGGACTCCTGCCCGCCACCGGCGGCCAGATCCGCTACGACGGAGCGCCCCTCACCGGGACCCCGGGCGCCCGCGTCCGCGCCGGCATCGTTCTCGTCCCCGAAGGGCGCCATGTCTTCCCGGCGCTCACCGTCAGACAGAACCTCCGCCTCGGCGCCTGGACCATCCGCCGCGACACCCGTCGCGTCCGCGCCAACATGGACGAGGTCTACCAGATCTTCCCCCGCCTCGAGGAGCGCGCCGACCAGACCGCCGGAACCCTCTCCGGCGGCGAGCAGCAGATGCTCGCCATCGGACGCGGCATGATGAGCTCCCCGCGGCTCCTCCTCATCGACGAAGCCTCACTCGGCCTCTCGCCCAAGCTCACCGAACAGGTCTTCGCCGCCGTCAAACTCATCAACCAGCGCGGCACCACCGTCCTCATGGTCGAACAGAACGCCGGCGTCCTCGCCCAGGCCGACACCGCCTTCGTCATGCAGCAGGGCCGCGTCACCATCACCGGCACCGGCAGCCAGACCCTCGAGGACGACGTCGTCCGAGCCGCCTACTTCGGCACCTGAGCCCCTTGCGCCGCCCTCCGCTAGAGCTCGGCCTGCAGCAGTTTTGGTGAAGCCTCGAAGCCGTTGCGGCAGTAGACGGGAACGGCGCGGGTAGTCGACTGTACGGTCACTTTCGGCAGACCCAGCGCCCGCGCCTCATCGAGCACCGCAGCGATGAGCTGACTGCCCAGGCCTCCCGAGCGCGCCTCCGGCACTAGGTACACCGACTGCAGGTCGCCGATCGCGCGGTCCATGTTCTCCGGGGTAGGCACCCGCGCGACGACCGCCAGCCAGGCCATCCCGACCACCGTCCCATTGCGGCACACCACGATGCAGCGGTGCGACTCGGTGTGCCCCCGCGCCCAGTCCGCGAACTCCTTCTCGAACGTCTCGCGGGGAACGGAGAGCTGCGCCCCGACCTCCACCTCCCACTGCCACCGCAGCCCGGCGACAGCGGTGAACTCCTCGGAACGGGCAAGCCGGATCTCGATCGCAACCATGCCGCCCATTCTCCCTGCCGGATCAGGCAGGGGCGATGCGGCGGTGGAGGAGGCAGAAGACGTTGCCTTCCGGGTCCTGCAGGACGTGCCAGTTCTCTTCGCCGGTCTGGCCGACGTCGGCGGGCCTGGCGCCCAGGGCGAGGAGGCGTTCGAGTTCGGCGTCCTGGTCGCGGTCGGTCGGGTTGATGTCGATGTGGAGCGGGAGCTTCGCGGGCTTCGGGTCGGTGCTGGGGCTGAGGATCAGCGTCGGCTGGAGGCCGCCGAACCCGGCGGGCGGGCCGATCTCGATGCCGCCGTCGGGCTCGCGGCCGAGCTCGACGTAGCCGAGGACCGCACTCCAGAACGCCGCCAACGCCTCCGGGTTCTCGCAGTCGAGGATCAGTTCACTGATGCGGGATGCCATGCCTGCGAGTATACGAACCGGGTGTTCAGTTCGGGGCCTTCGAGAAGAGCTCGACGAGCAGGTCGATCCGGTGCTGCTGCTCGGACGGGGGGATTCGGCCGCTTTGCAGGAGCACGGCCATGCCGTGCAGCGCTCCCCAGATGAGTTCGGCCAGGGCCGCGTTCCGGTCGTTGAACGGGCCGAAGGCGCTGACGATCTCGCCGAAGGCGGCCCGCAGGGGGGCCGGGGTTTCGGCGCTGGCCCATTTCACCTTGGTGGGCAGGGAGAACATCGCCTCGTAGGCGGCCGGGTGCTCGGCTGCGAAGGACAGGTACGCGGTGCAGACCGCCCGGATGCCTCCTGTCGCCGGGGCGGATTCCCGGGCGTTGCGCATCTGGTCGTACAGCTCGCTGATGCCTTCGATCGCGACGGCGTCCCTGATGGCCTGCATGTTGGCGAAGTGCCCGTAGAGGACCGGCTGGCTGTACTCGACGCGGTCGGCGAGTTTCCTGGTGGTCACCGCCTCCCAGCCCTCGGCCTCGGCGAGTTCGCGGGCGGTGGTGATGATGAGCTGGTGTCGTTCGGCGCGTTGGCGTTCGCGGCGTTCAGTGGCAGTCACCACAGAAGTCTAGCACCGCTAGATTTTCTGGCGTTGATGAACTAGCTTTGATTCTGGATCTAGCGCTGCTAGATTTTAGCTTCGCTCCTCGGAAGGAACACCCCCATGCTCAGCATCATCGCCACCGCCCTCGCCGCGCTCGTCGGTCTCGCCGTCGTCGCCATGGGCACCACCGGCATGCTCAAGCCCTCGTTCTACACCGGTTTCGGCATCCCTGGAACGGACGCCGACGAGCCGGTCCTCAACTCCTGGCTCACGGTCAAAGGCGGACGCGACATCGGCACCGGGCTCATGCTCCTGGTCGTGACCGCCCTCGGCGACACCTCGCTCGTCGGCTGGGTCATGCTCGCCGCCGCCGTCATGCCCGTCTTCGACGGCCTGATCGTCCTGCGCGCCAAGGGACCCAAGGCCGCCGCCTACGGCGTTCACCTCGCCACCGCTGCTTCGATGATCGTGATCGCCGTGCTGCTGCTTCTTGCCTGAGAGAGCGTGAAAGGCCGGTCCCCGAGAGGGGACCGGCCTTCAGCGTCTGGTCAGTCGCGCGCGGCGAAGACCTCCTTCGCCGCGTTCATCGCGTTGAGCGCCGCCGGGAAGCCCGCGTACACGGCCATCTGCAGGATCGTCTCCACGACCTCCTCCCGCGTACCGCCCACATTGAGCAGACCGTGGATATGGACCTTCAACTGCGGCAGCGCACTGCCGAGCGCGGTGCACGCCGCGATCGTCACGATCTCGCGCGAACGCAGATCCAGGCCGCCGCGCACGTACAGGTCGCCGAACGCGAACTCGATGATGTACCGCCCCAGGTCCGGCGCGATCGACTTCAGGTTCTCGATCACCGCCTCGCCCGCGTGCCCGTCGATCTCCGACAGCGCCTTCCAGCCCCGCTCGTACCGCGAGCCCTCCGGCTCGGGCTCCGCGTCCGCGTACCCCGGCTCGTCGTCGTCGCGCGCCGCGAAGACGTCCTTCGCCACCGTGATCGCGTTGAGCACCGCCGGGAACCCCGTGTAGGACGCCAGGTGCATGATCGCCTCGACGATCTCGCGCCTGCTGCAGCCGATATTGAGCGCCCCGGCGATATGGAACCGCAACTGCGGCAACGCGTACCCGAGCGCGGCCAGCCCGCCGATCGTCGCCAGCTGCCGCTCGCGCAGGTCCAGCTCGGAGCGGTGGTAGACGTCCCCGTAAGGGAACTCCACCGTCAGGCGCCCCAGCTCCGGCGCGATGTCGTTGAAGTCCCGCGTCACCGCGGGCTCGTCCTCGCCCGCCAAGCGCCGCAGGATCTCCAGACCCCGGTCGTACCGGCCCGGTTCGGCTTGCTCGTCCATTGAATACAGTCCCTTTCAGAGTTAACGGCGGCGGCTGAGTTCGGGGAAGTCCGGGTTGGTGGCCATGACCCCCGCCTCGCCCCACCGGGCCTGCGGGATCTCGTGGACCACCACCGTGATCTTGTCCAGCGGCGCGCCCGTGACCTCGTGCGTGGTCGCGGTCAGCGCCTCGATGAGCTTCTGGCACTGCTCGTCGGTCTGGTTCGGCCAGGTCGTGACGGTGATGAACGGCATCGGGACTCCTCAACTCGATTCCGGAACGGGACGCCTCGACCGCGCGGCCGAGGCGAGGACCGCCGCGGCCAGGACCGCGCCGATCCCGGTGAGCACCACGCCCGCCCACCCGCCGCTAGTCCATACAGGACCGAGGACGGCGCTGGCGGCGGAGCCGGCCAGCAGGCAGACGAGCATGTACAGCGAAGACGCCCCGCCCTGGCTTCCGGGCGGAGCGGCGGCGGCGAGCATGACGAGTACCGCTGGCTGGCAGGCGAACACGCCCGCGAACAGCAGCAGCGTCCCGGCCGCGATCACGGCCGGGTGCGCCGCGAACCCGAGCAGCGCCATGCCCGCCAGGACCGTGCCGAGCCCGGCGAACACCACCGCGGGCGCGCCGATCCTCGGCACGAGCCGCCCGGCGGCCGGGGCGCCGACCACGCCGACCAGTCCGGCGAGGTTGAGCATGCCGATCGCGGCCACGTCGTACCCGAACGGCTCGGCCTGGAGGCGGTACGTCAGGAACGTCGCGACCCCGAGGTACCCGAAGAACAGGCACACCCCGAGGATGAGCAGGCGCACGGTGGCCGGGAGCCGGAACAGGCCCAGGACCGCCGCGTACGCCGACCGCAGCCGACCTCCCCTTGCCGGGGCCGCCAGGTTCGGCAGGGTCAGCATCGCGCCCGCGCCAAGGAGGTTGAGCACGGCGACGCTGACTACGGCGGTGCGCCAGTCGGTCCACTCCGCGACCACGCCGGTCACCGAGCGGCCCAGCGTGATGCCCGCGACCGAAGCGCCGATGACGAGCCCGAACAGCATCCCCTTCAGGCCCGGCGGGGCCAGTCGCGGCATGAGCGCGATCATCGCCGAGGGCACCGCCGCGGCGGCGATCCCGGCCAGCGCGAGCACGGCCACGAACACGCCGAACCCGGGGCTGAACGCCGCCGCCGCGAGCAGGGCGGCCAGCGCGACGGCTCCGGCCGATCCCATGAGCCGCAGCGGCACCCGGTCGGTCAATGGTCCGAAGAGGAAGAACGAGAGGGCGTAGGCGAGGCTCGCGCCGGTGAAGGCGTAGCGGGCCGCTTCGTCGGCGACGCCGTAGTGGGCGGCGATCTCGGGGAAGATCGGCTGGGTGAGGTAGACGGAGGCGACGGCGGCGCAGGTGACGGCGGCGGCGGTGATCGCGGCGGGCCAGGGTACGACGAGGAGGTCGGTGTCCTCGGGGGCGTGGAGTGCGCTGGGGGCGGTCATGTCGCTACACCGAGGCCCGGGCGCCGCCGTCGACGGTGATGAAGGCGCCGTTGACCATCGCGGCTCCGGGGGAGACTAGGTAGGCGACGGCGTCGGCGATCTCGCGGGGGTCGACGAGGCGGCCGAGGGGGACGCCGCCCTGGATGTTCTTGTTGAGTTCGTCGGGGTCGACGCCGAGCCGGGTGCCGAGGTCGGCGACGATGTCCGACCACAGTGGCGTGTCGGTGGCGCCGGGGTCGACGGTGTTGACGCGGATACCCTTGCGGCCCAAATCCTTAGAGATGGCCTTGGCGAGGCCGCCGAGCCCGGCGTTCGCGACGGAGTTGACCACGAACATCGGGTCGGGTTCGGTGCGGAAGACGCCGTTGACGAAGACGATGCGGCCGCTGCCCTGCGCGGTCATGCGGGTGGCGACGGCGCGGGTGAGGCGCATGGCGCCGAGGAGCTTGCCGCTGAGGGTGGCGGCCCACATGTCGTCGTCGGCGTGTTCGAGCGGCGCGACGGGGCCGTCTCCGGCGGCGTTGACGAGGATGTCGATGCGTCCGTGCTCGGCGGCGACGGCGGCTACGCCCGCTTCCACGGAAGCGGTGTCGTTGATGTCGAGGGCGTAGGTGCGGAGGCGTTCGGCCGCTTCAGGTTCGAGGTCCTCGGCGAGGCGTTCGCGGGCGTCGTCGAGTCGGGCGCTGTCGCGGCCGAGCATGACGACGAGGGCGCCGTCGCCGGCGAGGCGGGCGGCGATGGCGCTGCCCATGCCGCCGGTCGCGCCGCTGACCAGGGCGATGTCGAAGGTGGCGGACTCGGAGTGCTGCTGTGCGGACATGGTGCTCCGTTCGGGTCTCGGGGCCGGTGCGTCCGTTGCGGATCGGTCGGCCCTCGGGGACCGGGCGGCCGCAGCGCGGCCGTCCGGTTGGTTTCTATCAGATGCGGTTCGGGGCGGCCGAGGCCGCCCAACCGGTTAGTTGGCGCGATACAATCCGGCGATGCCCGCTCAATCCATCGCCCGGCCGGTCTCCAACCGGACCAGGGACGCCATATTGCAAGCCGCCTACGCGGAGTTCACCGAGCACGGCCCGGCCGGGGCCCGCGTGGACCGCATCGCCGCCACCGCGGGATGCAACAAGCAGCGCCTGTACGCGTACTTCAAGAGCAAGGAGAACTTGTTCGCCGAGGTCCTGCGCGAGGCGCACCGGCGGCTCGGCGAGGCCGTGCCGCTGCCGACCGACCGAGCCGGGCTCGACGAGTACGTGGGCGCGGTCTTCGACTTCCACCTGCGCGACCCCAGCATGGTGCGGCTGATCGCCTGGGAGGGCTTGACGTTCGGCGAGTCGCCGCTGCCGTGGCGCGAGGAGCGGCAGGCGTTCTACGAGGACAAGATCGGGGCGCTCCAGCGCGCGCTGGGGGTCGACAACGCGCCCGCGGTGGCGGCGCTGCTGATCGCCCTGATCGGGATCTCCTCGTGGCCGTTCGTGATGCCGCAGCAGCGGAACCTCCTGTTCGTCGAGTTCCGCCCGGAGATCACCACTTTGGACGCGCTGCGGGCGTCCCTGAACGCGTTCGGGCGCGCCAGCATCGAAGCGGTCGCGAGCGCCCCGGACGACTTCCCGCCCGGGGCGGCGCGGCTGCTGGGCAGCTAGGGTCCGACCGGCGGGGGAGGCCCCGCCGGCCGGGTCGCGCAGTGTCACTTGCGGCTCCAGCGCAGGACGGCGCTGCCGATCGACATGCCGCCGCCGAAGCCGGAGAGCAGGACCTGGTCGCCGTCGGCGAGCGCGCCCGACCGGTTGGCCCGGTCGAGCGTCACGGGCACCGAGGCGGACCCGGTGTTGCCGTACTCGGCGACGGTGCGGTGGCTGGCTGCATTGTGGAGGCCGAGGCTCGGCTGGATCTCGTCGAGCATCTGCCCGTTCGCCTGGTGGGGAACGAAATGGCGGATGTCGTCGGCGGTGGTCCGGGCCTCTTCGACGGCTTCCTTCACCGAGAGCGGGAGCTGCTCGGTGACGAAGGCGCGCACGGCCCGGCCGTCCATCGCGAAGTAGTGCGCGTCGTCGTCGGCGTCGCGCAGCCGGGCCGGGTAGCGGCTGCCGCCGACCGGGACGTTGATCATCTCGTGGTGCGCCCCATGGGTTCTGAGCGTTGCGGCGGTGATGCCGCGCCCTTCCGGTACGGGCCCGAGGACGACCGCGCCCGCGCCGTCGCCGAAGAGCACGGCGGTGCGCCGGTCGGCGGGGTTGATGATGCGGGAGTAGATGTCCGCGCCGATGACGAGCGCGTGCCCGCCGTCGGCGACGAGCCGCCAGGCGGCGGCCATGGCGAACAGGAACCCGGTGCAGACGGCGTTGACGTCGAACGCGGGGACGCCGTCGGCGCCGAGCCGGTGCTGCACGATCGCGGCCGTCGCGGGCTGCGGGTGGTCGGGTGTGGACGTGGCGACGATGATGCAGTCGAGCACGGCGGGGTCGAGGCCCGCGTCGTCGAGCGCGGCGCGTCCGGCGCGGGCGGCGAGGTCGGAGGTCGCCTCGTCCGCGGCGGCGTAGCGGCGCGCGCCGATGCCAGTCTTGCGGAGAATCCAGTCCGCGTCCACGCCGGCTTTCGCGGCGACTTCGTCGTTGCCGACGACACGGGCGGGGAGGTACGAGCCGGTGCCGAGGACCCCGACGGGTCGGCTTGCGGCAGTCGGGGTCTCAAGGGAGGCTGCAGTGGGTGAGATTGGCAGGGCCATGAACGGTCACCTCTGATCGGATCGGCGATCGGTGGAGGGTGGTCGCCCCAGGGCCGCGACGGTGCGGGCCCCGGGGGTCGCTCTGCTCGCTCGGCGGTGAGCTACGAGCGGGTGGTCAGCTCTAGGAAGGACGGTCCGGTCAGCTTCAGCTGCGCGTGGATGTCGCCACCGAGTCCGAAGTGGCCGATGGCCCCGCCGTAGTTCTGCTGGTAGCTCATCCACAGCACGACGACGTTGATGACGCGGTTGGCGCCGGGCCGGTCGGGTTCGGGGAACGGGTCGGGGAGGCGGGCGGTGTAGTGGGCCGCGCCGCCCCGGTCGGCGTAGAAGGCGTTCGGGACGCCGAGCGGTCCGGGCCGGGTCGGCCCGGCCGGGTCGAGGTCCTTCTGCCGCAGGGACATGACGGTGTAGACGCTGTCGGGGATGAGGCCGGTGAACCAGAACTCGAACTCGGCGGCCGTGCCGCCTTCGGTCACCGTGACCTCGACCTGGCCGCGCGCGCGCCGCCACTGCCCGAGGGTGATCGGGTCGCGCCGTCGCGGGCCGTCGGCCTCGCGCAGGTCGGGGATCGGGGCCTGGTTCAGCGGGTGGCTCGGCCGCACGACGTCGTGCGCGTCCGGGCGCTGCTCAGGGGCGAACAGCATCGGGTAGTTGTTGCACGGCAAGGGGAGCGGCAGCGTGTACAGCTCCATGTCGCGGTCATCGTCTTGGAGGTCGCGGACGATCCGGTACGGCTCGTGCGAGCCGAACGGCGGCAGCGGGCTGTCTTGGGCGACGAGCGCCGATCCCCATGCGGCCGTGACGTTCCCGTCCTCGTCGGCGCGGTTGATCCGGCCGATGGTGACGAAGTTCCCGTCCTTGTCCATGATCTCGCTGGGCGGGTACGCCGGGCCCTGGGTGGTGACGCTGAGGTCGAGGACCTGGGAGTCCATGCCGGGCCTCAGCGTTCGACGCGCTCGTAGCAGCGGGTGTACAGGCCGCCGGGCCCGCCGGTGATGTACCGGTCCCCGGCCTGCTGCACGATCTCGCGGTACCGGTCCGAAGTGAACGGACGCTGGTACTGCTCGGGGGCGCAGGAGAAGCCGCTCACGAAGAGCACGCCGGGCTGGGTGCTGACCACGGTGTGGTACGCGCTGAAGGAGTCCACTTCCTCGGCGCCGCGCACGACGTCGAAGATGGTGGCCTCGCGCCACGCCCGGTACGCCTCGTATGCCGGGGGTTTGACCTCGACGTACCGCAGCTGCACGTACGGGGTGACCGGCAGCGCGGTTCCGGGTTCCTTGGGGGCCTCGACGAACCGCAGCGCCTGGCGGCGGAAGTCCCCGGCCGCGAAGGGCCCGACGGCGTGCCACTGCGATTCGAAGTCCGCGTCGGCGGCGGCGATCTCGTCGAGTCCGGTCAGGGCGCGCAGTTCGAGCAGGGTGTCGGCTTCCAGGCAGCGGTACAGGACGCGGTCCTTGTCGGCGGCTGCGGCGAGCAGTTCGCTCCAGGCCGCGGCGGCCTCGTCGGCGCGGTCGGCCTGCACGGGGAGTTCGGTGGTGAGTAGATAGGTCGCGGACATGGCGGTGCCTCCAGTGGCGTTCGGATTCGGTGTTGGGGGACCGGGTTCCTCAGGTCTGACTGGTGTCGCGGTGTCGCAGTAAGCGCGGTCTCAAGCGGCGATGCCGGGCCGCGCGGCGCCGCGCGGGGTCTGCGGCAGGGTGCGCCAGGCGGCCGTCGCCGCTCGCTGGCGCAGCACCGGGTCGTCGCCGACGACGACGGCGGTGCCGGTGGTCTCGAGCATCGGCAGGTCGGTGGCGTGGTCGCCGTAGGCGACGCAGTGGTCGAGCCGGTAGCCGCGGAGCCGGGCCACGGCCTGGACGGTCTCGGCCTTGCCCGCGCCGATCACGGGGTAGTCGATCTCGCCGGTGAGGAGGCCCCTGCGGATCTGCAGCGGTGCGCCGTGCGTCTCGGAGGCCCCGAGGAACGCGGCGGCCGGTTCGAGGCAGGCGAAGAACGAGCCCGAGACGAGGTGGGTCGGCACCCCGTTCCGGCGCAGCTCCGCGTGCTCGGCGACCGGCGCCTCCAGCAGGAACCCGGGTTCGGCGAGTTCGTCGTCGAACCACGCCCTGCCTACAGAGGACAGATGTTCGGCGGACTCTCCGGCGTAGATCCGGTAGTACGCCCGGTTGACCTCCTCGCGCGGCACGCCCGCGGCGGCGAGGGCGCTCAGCTCGGCGGCGAGCCGTTCGTACACGAGGTCCGGTTCGCCCTTGTGCCGCAGATAGAACCGCAGGAACCGGAACATGCTCTTGCTCGCCAGGAGCGTCTCGTCGACGTCGAAGAAGGCGGCATCGAAGAAGGCGGCGTCGAACGCGGACTGCTCAGCGGGCCGCTGCATCGGCGAGGGCCCCTTCGCGCGGCGCCGCAACGGCGGCGACGGCGGCTTCGGCGCGACGCTGCTCTTTGGACTCGATGAGGCGGTTCTCGAAGGCCGTGAACCGCACCGTGGTGCTCGTGCAGCGCCTTCCGGCCTGCACGATGGCGATCTCGACGGTGTAGGTGAGCTTGTCGGGGTCGGCCGTGTCGGACTCGGTGATCCGGTACTCGATCTCGGCGGCCAGCGGGAACAGGAAGTTCTCGAACTCGGTGGCCAGCGAGTGGATCACGAAGTACCGCTCGCGCTCGTCGGGGAGCAGGAACCGCTCGGTGACGGTGAGGAACATCTGCCGGGCCGCCTCGACCGCGACCATGCCCTGCACGTGCTGGCCGGTCTGGTGGTCGATGAGCAGTTCGTTGTCGTTGTGGACCCGCAGGTCCGCGCGGAACCGGCCGGGCCCCTCCCGGCGGGGCCTGGCGACGAGGCGGTTGGCCTCGACGTGCTTGTGGGTCTCGCGGCGCTCGGCCGGGCCCGGGATGGCCGGGAGGAGGTGGATGCGGTGGGCGAGACCGCGTTCGGCGATCTCGATCCGCAGCAGGTTCCATTGGGACTCGCCGATGCCCTGTCCGGGCCGGAGGGTCAGGTGCTCGGGTTCAGGTGCGCCCGCGTCGTTGCGGAGGTGGCGGATGAACTCACTGACGGTGAGGACTTCCGGGTGAGCGGCGCTGAAACCGGAGAATCGATTGCCGACAAGCAGCAGAAGAGGGTGTTCAGTCAACATGGCATTGACCTCTTTAGATAGAGGGTGTCAAGGAGAACCGTTGCTCCGCAAGGGGGTCGGATGATCACGAAGCGTGTTGGACCCCAACCTACAGAAGTAACCACCTCGTGGCAACCATCTAGTTGGTTGTGTGGCGACTCTCACATCTAAGCCTATTGACAAATCATTACACCTGCGTATGGCCAATGTTTCCACTCCCGTAGTGCAACGGACTAATTCGCCCGAAGCACCACCGTGGAGCGACCGGAGCCCGGGACCGCCACGTACACCCGGAGCCCCTGGGCCGCATCGGATCCCGACAGGTGCGTGTAGTCCTCGCCCGGGTGGTAGCCCCGCGCCGCCGTGCCGGTCTCACCCGTGCTCACCGCGATCCGGTCCCCGCCGACCCGGTACTCGAACCCACTGCCGACCGGCTCGAACCCGCCGCCCGCCGCGGGCCGCACGCCCTCCAGCTCGCCGCCGTCCCTGAAGGACAGTTCCAGCACCTGCCGCACACTGCCCGGGTCCGCCCTGACATCAAGGCGCACTTCGCGTTCGCGGATCTCGATCCGCACCTCGGTCTCCAGCGCGAACTCGTCGCGCGGCCGGTGCGCGAAGTCCATCGACGCCGAGAACCTGCCGTCGTCGACCAGCGCGTACCCGCCGTCCTCCCGCCGGTACTCAGCGGGGAGCGGCTGGTAGTACGCGGCCGCCACCCGCTCCGTCAGGATGAAACGGCCGGCGTCCAGCTCGAAGTCGTCGGCCCTGAACGGCCCCATGCCGAAGAAGTCCCGCGAGAGCCGCACCGAGTCCAGCACCGCACCGCCCGCGAACAACCGCAGGAACGTCGGATTGCTCGACAGGCCCGACCTGATCCACCCGTGCCCGGCGTAGTCCGTCCCGCCGAACACCGTCACCGCGACGTCCCCGTCCCGCACGACCGCCAGGCCCGCCGAGGAGAACACCGACTCGACCGCCTGCGGCGCTTCAGGTTCCGGCAGCACCCCGGCCAGCGCCGGGTCGAGCAGGACCTCTGCCAGCGCGTCCGCCGGGTGCGCGATCGGGGACTCCAGAATCCGGGCGACGACCGCCGCGAAGTCGCCGCGCCCGCGCGCGAGCGCATACCGCCGGAACAGCATCAGGAACGGCGCCAGCGGGAAGGTGCCACGCTGGTCCTGCCGTCGCGAGTGGACGGTCTCCACGGTGCCGTCCGGCAGTGCGGTCGCCTCGATCGCCTCGAGGTTGCGGCACACCGCGTCGAGCAGCTCCGGCCGGTCCAGCAGCGTCCCGATCGCCGTCAGCGACGGGTTCGAGACGTGCAGGGAGTAGACCGCGCTCCGCTCGGAGTACATCCCGTCAGGGGCGATGTCGACGCCCTCGGCGAGCCACTCGTCGACGCGCGCGACCAGGCGCTCGTCGGGCCAGTGCGCGTTGAGGCGCGCGAGGGCCGCGCTCAGCTCCCACCGGTGGTTCGGCGTGTGGACACCGCCCAGGCGCAGCGGCCCTGCCGCCGCCAGACCGATCGCCTCGAGCGCTACCGCCAAGGGCCGCAGCGCCTCCGGTGCCGAGTCCAGGCACAGCAGCCCGTACGTGTCGCACAGGTCGTTGATCGTGAAGGCCGTGTCGGGCGGCGACGCCAGGTTCTCGCTGTCGAACAGCCCGTTCGCGCCCTGCATCCCGGCGAGGAACGCGACCAGCCGGGCCGCCGCCCGGGCGGCCTCCTCGGACGCGTACAGCGCCGAAGGCGGGTGGACCCCGCACGCCACCAGGGCCTTCACGGCGGACATGACCGCCCGGTGGTGCGGCGCGCCCGCCAGCAGGTCGTCGACCCCGGTGAGCACCTCCCGCGCCCGCTCGTCGGCGGCCGCGCCCACGGCCCGGAGAAAAGCGGCGTCAGTCCTTGAGTCCGGCATTGATGTCCTCGTTCATGACGTACTTCTGGAACGCGATGAAGATGAGCACGAGCGGCAGGATCGACATGACCGACGCCGCCAGCAGCAGCGGCCAGTCGATGTTCTCGGCACCCACAATGGACCGGAGCGCGATCTGCAGCGTGAACTTCCGCTCGTCGCCGACCACGATCAGAGGCCAGATGTAGTCGTTCCAGCGCCACTGGAACGAGAAGATCGCCAGCGTCATGATGATCGGCCGCGACATCGGCAGCATGATCCGGAAGAAGATCCCCGTCTCGCGCGCCCCGTCGATGCGGGCCGCCTCGATGATGTCGTCCGGAATGGACACGAAGAACTGCCGGAACATGAACACGCCGGTGGCCGTGAGGATCGACGGCACGACCAGGCCCGCCATCGTGTCGTACATGCCGAGGTCCCGGATGACCAGGAACGTCGGCGAGAGGATGACCTCGGTCGGCAGCATCGTCGTGGCGAGGATGCAGATGAAGAACACCCGGATCCACACCTTGTCCTGGTACTTCGCGAGCGCGTACCCGCACATGGCGCTGGCCATCACCGTCAGGAGGGTGGTCGTGACCGCCACGGCGAGCGTGTTCGAGAAGTACAGCATGAAGTCGAACCGGTCCCAGGCCTTCTCGAACCCTGAGAAGGTCGGGTTCTCCGGGAGGATCGTCAGCGGGTACTGGAACAGCTCCGAGCCGGGTTTGAAGGCGCTCAGGAGGAACCACACGAGCGGGAACGCGTACAGGACCGCCAGCAGCCACATGAACGTCGTCATGGGGATGACGGAGCCGAGCTCTTTCGCCTTGCGCGCCTTCCGGGTCACGGGCTTGGTCACGGTGCTCATGCGGAGCGCCTCCGGTTGACGGCCATCTGCACCAGGGCGATGGAGAGCAGGATGAGCAGCAGGATCATGGAGACGGCGCTGGCGTAGCCGATGTCGGCGCGTTTGAAGCCGGTCTCGTAGATGTACTGGATGAGCATGACGTTCGAGGTGCCGGGTCCGCCGCCGTTCAGGGCCTGGACCATCGCGAACTCCTTCATGGCCCCGAGCGAGGACAGGAGGATCACCAGGAACGAGGTGGGCGCGATCGACGGCAGCGTGATGTGGCGGAACCGCTGCCAGGCGTTGGCGCCGTCGATCTCGGCGGCCTCGTAGTAGGCGCGCGGCACGTTCTTCAGCGCGGCGATGAAGATCAGCATGTTGAACGCGGTGCCGCCCCAGGTCGCGGCGATGACGACGACCATGAGCGCGAGGTCGGGGTCGGTCTGCCATGCGAGCGGGTCGGCGCCGAGGCGGGTGATGAAGTAGTTGACGAAGCCGAAGCTCTCGCCGAACATCCACCGCCACACCACGCCCGCGACGATGGGGGAGATGAGCCACGGGAAGAAGAACACGATCTTCGCGACCGACTTGCCCTTGGTGTAGTTGGAGACCAGGAGCGCGGCGATCGAGAGCGACACGACGTACATGAGCGGGACGGCCATGACGGCGAACAGCAGTGTGCGCGTGAGCGACTGGTAGAAGGTCGGGTCGGCGAAGAGCTTCTCGTAGTTGTCCAGGCCGATGAACTCGGGGCTGCCGAGCCCGGAGTAGTCGGTGAACGAGTAGATCAGGCCCAGGCTGCCGGGCCAGACGAAGAACACGAGGAACAGGACGATGCTGACCCCGGCGAGCGCGAGCGGCGCGAGCCGGTACTGGGCGCGGCGGCCCCCGCCGGGGGGGGGTGGGGGGGGGGAGAGGGGGGGGGGGGGGGGGGGGGGGGGGTGGGGGGGGTGAGGGGGGGGGGGGGGTTTCGTTGGGGGGGGA
>NZ_JBVJHZ010000024.1:0-86696 GCF_055586545.1 Glycomyces sp. NPDC050141
TTCCTCTGCCTCCTCCACACCCTGTAAAAGAAAAACCTCCCCGGGCCGCCTTTGGCTGCCCCCCCGCCCCGGCACCACCCCCCCCCCCCCCACACCCCCCCCCCCCCCCCCCCCCCCCCCCCCCCCCCCCGGGGCCATTGCGTTCGGTCAGTCGGCGAGGAAGCCGACGATGAGGACGGTGAACATGAGCGCGACGCTGATGAGGGTGATCCAGTGGGTCACGAGCCGGGCGCGCTGCTCGGCGGCGTTGATCGCGGCGTGGTCCTGGTGCGGCAGAGGCCGGGGCGCGCTCGGCAGCGCCACGGCCTCGACCCGCCACCCGGGCGGGGGAGGGACGTTGACGGGCGGGCCGTCGTACTCGGCGCGGTCGCTCATGAAGGAAGCCTAGCGCCGAGTCGCCCTCCGACCCCCGGGGTCGGGTGTGTCCGACCGGCGGGCCCCCAGCGCATATGGTCTCGCGGGGGTACGACAGAACGGCTCGGGCCGGTAGATCCATTTGGATCTACCGGCCCGAGCCGTTCTTGCTTACTGCTTACTCGGCGCTGCCCTGGCGGTCGTTGTCTCCCGTGGGGCGGCGGCGACGGCGTCGGCGGCGGGCCGGGGCGTCGCCGTCGGCGGCCGGGGCCGCGTCGGCGGGCTTGGACTCGCGGGGGGCGTTCGCTTCGGCCCCTTCGCCTTCGGTGCGGATGCGGCGGCGCTGGCGGCTGCGGGGGGCCTGAGCCTCGCCGCTGTCGTCGGCGGGGCCGCTGACCGTGCCGTTGTCGTCGACCGTGATGCGCTCGCTCGAAGCGGCCGGGCGCTCGCTGCGCCCGCCCGAGCGGCCGCCGCCGCGGCGGTCGGAACCGCCCCGGCCCCGGTCGCTGCCGCCGCGTCCGCGGTCACCGCGCCCGCGGCCGCGGCCGCCGGACTTGCGGCTGTCGCCCTCGACGTTCTCCTCGCGCTCGGCGCTGAGGCCGTCGCGCTTGCGGAGCTCGCTCGGGAGCGACGACGGCGCCCCTTCGGGGATGTCCAGGTCCGTGTACAGGTGGTCGGACGTGTGGTACGTCTCGACCGGCTCGCCGAGGTCGAGGTTGTTGGCCTTGACGATGATCTTCCAGCGCGGCAGGTCCTCCCAGGTGAGGAAGGTGACCGCGATGCCGGTGGCGCCCGCGCGGCCGGTGCGGCCGATGCGGTGCACGTACGTCTCGGCCTCTTCGGGCGAGTCGTAGTTGATCACGTGCGTGACGTCCTGGACGTCGATGCCGCGCGCGGCCACGTCGGTCGCCACGAGCACGTCGATCTTCCCGGAGCGGAAGGCCCGCAGGGCCCGCTCGCGGGCGTTCTGGCCCAGGTCGCCGTGGACGGAGCCGACGGCGAAGCCGCGGAAGTCGAGCTCGTCCGAGAGCTTCTGCGCGGCGCGCTTGGTGCGGCAGAACATGATCGTCAGACCGCGCTCGCGCGCCTGCAGGATGCGGGCGGCGACCTCGACCTTGTTGAGCGCGTGGGTCATGTAGACCAGCTGGCGGGTGTTGTTGGCCGCCTCCTGGTCGGGGCCGGTCACGTCGGCGGCGACGGTCATGGGCCGGTGCATGTGGCGGCGCGAGAGCGACATGATCGTGTCGGGCATCGTCGCCGAGAACAGCATCGTCTGGCGCTCCTCGGGGAGGAGCTTGAGGATCTTCTCGACATCCTCGGAGAACCCGAGGTCGAGCATGCGGTCGGCCTCGTCGAGCACGCAGTGCGCGATCGCGTCCAGCTTGATGTGCTTGGACTTGTACAGGTCCAGGAGCCGCCCGGGGGTGCCGACGATGATGTCGACGCCCGCCCTGAGCGCCTCGACCTGCGGCTCGTAGGCCCGGCCGCCGTAGATCGGGAGGACCCGGATGCCGCGGGTCTTGCCCGCGTCCTCGAGGTCGCGGGCGACCTGGAGGCCCAGTTCGCGGGTGGGGACCAGGATCAGCGCCTGCGGCTTGCCGCTCGCGCCCTCCTCGGCGGAGGTGATCCTGTCGATGATCGGCAGGCCGAACCCGAAGGTCTTGCCGGTGCCGGTGGGGGCGCGGCCGATGATGTCGGAGCCGCGGAGGGCGATGGGGATCGCGTACTCCTGGATGGCGAAGGCCCGTTCGATGCCAAGCGCTGCAAGCGCTTCGACGGTCTCTTCCCTGACGCCCAGCTGGGCGAAGGTCGGCCCCTCGTTCTTGGGCCGGTCGTTGTTCACTTCGTTCACTCTGTTCACCTCGTGGCGGAGGACGTCACCAGATCCGGGGAACTCGGCGCCACATTCAGTCTCGTCATACAGCGGCGACGACCGCCGGATTCGGGAAGTCGCCGCTTCGCAGGAGCGGCCCGGCGCCTGGCGCCGGTACCGCGTTCGAGGACCGCTCTCGCATCGCCGCGCCCGCATGGTTAAACCACGCTTTGAACCATGCCTTGAACCGGAGTTCGAACTATGGTTCGCGAGCTTCGTCGAGGGGACTGCCACCAGATGGCCGCGGTCGCTCCCGTCCATCGTACGCCCCGGACGCACCTCCGTCTCGGTGCGACGCTGCGGTCAGGCACCCGGCGAAGCGTGCGAGTCGGGCATTTCACACTGCCGTGGGCGGGCCCGCCCGGTCGGGGGCCCCGCCGACCTGCGAAGACGCGTGCAAAGGTCCTGTTCCCGACAACCCCGCGAAGGCGAGGGCCGCTCCGGGCCAGTGGTAACCTGCCCCCGTGTCCGAGACAACTGATCCCGCCGCGCAACACGACGACCCGGCCGCCGCCGCCCCGGCCCCCAGCCGCGAGGCCGTCATCGATCTCCTTGGGCTGCTTGCCCTCGGCGAACTGCTCGCGTTCGAACGGATGGTCTACGACGCGCGGCTCGCGCCCGACCTCGGACGCCGCGCCGCCCTCTCGGAAGCGGCCGTTGGTGAGATTCGCAACTACCGGCTGCTCGCCGACCGCCTGGCCGAGCTCGGCGCCGACCCCGGCGACGCCATGGCCCCGTTCAAGGAGGCCTTCCGCTCCTTCGACGCCTCCACCGCGCCGCGCGACTGGCTCGAAGCGCTCGTGAAGGTCTACCTCGGCGACGCCGTCGCCGACGACTTCTTCCGCGTCGTCTCCACCGGGCTGGACGACAAGGACCGCACCCTCATCGAGACCGTGCTCGGCGAGACCGGCGCCTCCGACCTGGCCGCCGCGGAGATCCGCGCCGCCGTCGAGGCCGACCCGGCCGTCACCGGCCGCCTCTCGCTGTGGGCCCGCCGCCTCGTCGGCGAGGGCATCAACCGCGCCCAGGGCGTGGCCGCCGCGAACGAGCGCCTCACCGGGATCATCGTGGGCGACGGCGGGACCCTCGACGCCTTGCTGCGCAGGCTCACTCGCGCGCACCAGGACCGCATGAAATCCGTGGGCCTGAACAACTGAGGAGCCTCTGAATCTACGGCTCGCAAGCTCCCCGCAAGGGGTGTTACCGAATCGAGATGATTCGGCCGCAACTGGACCCTTCTCCCCACGCGTCTTGGCGGAGGAGGAGGACACAAACATGCGGCTCAAGAAAAGCCATGTCGTCAGCGGGGTGCTCGCCCTGGCGCTGCTCGGCGCCACCGGCACCGCCTGGTACTTCGCGCTCCAGGCGCGCACCCCGGCGCAGCGCGCCGAGGAGACTGCCGAACCCGAGGACAGTGTGATCACCGTCCGGGTCGACCAGGAACAGCTCATCAGCACACTCGACTTCGATGCGAGCCTCGACCGCACCGGCGACTTCGAGGTGCCCGCCCCCGCCGCCCCCGAGGGGATCGAGACCGCCCTGGCCTCGAAGATCCCGCTCAAGGTCGGCGACGAGGTCAAGGCGGGCACGGTCCTCTTGGAGGTCTCCGGCCGGCCGATGATCGCCCTCGAAGGGGACGTGCCCGCCTACCGGGACCTCACCGAAGGCGACACCGGGCCCGACGTCGAGCAGCTGCAGCTCGCGCTCCAGCAGCTCTACGGCACCCCCAAGACCGGCACGTTCGACGCCCGCACCATCGCGGACGTCAAGAAGCTCTACGACAACGTCGGCTACGACCACGCCACCAAGAGCGAAGAGGTACCCGACGACACCACCGACGAGGACACCACCGGCGGCGACGAGAACACCGGCGGAGAAGAGAACGCCGGCGACGAGAACACCGGCGGCGGCCAGGCCACCACTGTGGAGCGCGTGGTCGTTCCCTCCTCGGAGATCGTGTTCCTGCCCGACCTGCCCATGCAGGTCAGCAAGATCAACGCCAAGCAGTCCGCGCCCGTCGGCACCGACGCGCCCGTGATGGTCCTCGCCTCCGGCGACTGGAAGCTCGAGGCCAAGCTCGACGAGGACACCGCCTCCGAGCTCTCCAAGCTCGGCGACGAGGCCGAGCTCGAGTTCGGCGACGGCCCCATGGAGGGCCAGGAGGTCGGCGCGTTCGAGCTCGAGGTCCGCGAGGAGGCCGCCGAGGAAGGCGGCGACTACTACCCCGAGGAAGGCCAGGAGGAGCAGACCGTCGAGGTCACCTACGCCGTCTTCGAGTTCGACGCCTCCAAGGTCGAGGGCATCGACGACCTCGCCCCCGGCGAGGAGCAGGAGGTCACGCTCGTCCTCGCCCGCTCGGCCGAGGACGCGCTCATCGTCCCGCTCTCGGCACTGTGGACCGACGCCGAGGACCGCACCATGCTCACCGTCGTCGACGGCGACGACGAGAAGGAGCGCCAGGTCGAGGTCAACGTGACCCTGCGCCACGACGGCCGCGGCGTCGTCGAGCCCGTCGAAGGCGAGCTCGCCGCGGGCGACGAGGTCGTGATCGCCTGGCGCGACCGGGAAAACGCCTGATGGCCCGCAAGCGACGCGCCCCTGAGACCGACACCGAGCTCCTCGAGTACGTCTCGACCGCGGACCCGGCGGTCGTACCCGGCGGACGCGAAGGCCGCCGCGCGAAGAAGGCCGCCAAGGCCGAACGGAAGGCCGCCAAGGCAGCGTCCAAGGCCGCCGTACCGAAACGCCAGGGCCGCTTCGGGGTCCGCAGCATGGGCATCGCCTACGAGGCGTTCCAGTCCCTGCGCGGGCGCTCCATGCGCACCTGGATGACCGCCATCGGCATCGCCCTCGGCATCGCCGCCACCGTCGCCACCGTGGGCCTCTCGTCCACCTCGGCCGCGGCCATCGCCGAACGGTTCAACGAGACCGAGGCCACCCAGGTCACCGTCTCGTTCTCCAACAACATGCGCGACGCCGGGTTCGCCCCCACGCTGGAGTCCAGCGAGCGGGTGCGCGGCATCATCGGCGTCCAGGACGCCGGGATCTACTGCGCCTCAGGCGAAGAGCGCCAGGCCTCCCGCACCGAGTCCAAGGACTACGTGCGCGACGTCCCGGTCTTCGGCATGGAACCGGGCGCCATGGACGCCTTCGGCTTCACGTTCGTCGAAGGCCGCGCCTTCGACTCCGGGCACGTCGCCCGCGACGACAAGGTCGCCGTCGTCGACGAGTCCGCCGCCCGCGACCTCGGCTACGCCTCGCTCGAAGGCGGCCCGATGATCTACCTCAACGGCGAGGAGTACGCCCTCGTCGGCATCTACACCGCGCCCGAGGGCGAAGCCAAGCTCACCGGCGCCGTCATCATCCCGCCCACCCCCTGCACCACCGCCGACAAGGAGTACGGCGCCGCAGAGGTCTTCATCCGCACCGACCTCGGCGCCGCCGACAAGGTCGCCAAGACCGCCCCGACCGCGGTCTTCCCCGAAGGCGCCGAGAACCTCTCGGTCACCAAACCCTCGGACCTGCGGAACTTCCGCAAGGGCGTGGAGAACGAGATGCAGGCCCTCCTGCTCGGCCTCGCGGGCGTCTCGCTCGTCATCGGCGCCGTCTCGGTCTCCAACACCGCGCTCGTCTCCGTCATGGAGCGCCGCTCCGAGATCGGCCTGCGCCGCGCCGTCGGCGCCGCCCGCCGCGCCGTCGCCATGCAGTTCGTGTGGGAATCCACCCTCATCGGACTCATCGGCGGGCTCTTCGGCACCGTCCTCGGCGTCAACATCACCGCGCTCGTCTCGCTCTACCGCGACTGGCAGATCGTGTTCCACCCCGGGCTGTTCGCCGCCGGGCCGATCATCGGCGCGGTCGTCGGCGTCGTCGCGGGCGTCTACCCCGCCTGGCGCGCCAGCCGCATCCCGCCCGCAGTCACGCTCCGGGCCTGATGCTCGTTAGTCCCCGGTGAGACTCACCGAGGACGCACGGGACCTGTTCCTGCCCGCCGCCTGCGCCTCCTGCCGGAGCGCGCCGGCGGCGGGCAGCGGTCTGTGCGCCGATTGCGCCGCCGACCTCCTCGCCCTCAGCCCCGTCCTCGCCACCCCGGCCGTGCGCGGCGCGCCGCCCGTCGTCGCGGGCGGCCCCTACGCAGGGGCCCTCGCCGAAGCGCTCAATGAATACAAGGAGCGCGCCCGCCGCGAACTCGCCCCCGTCCTCGGCCGTCTCCTGGGCCGCGCGCTGGCGGTCGTCGCCGCCGAGGTCCCCGGCGCCGTGCTCGTCCCGGTCCCGCCCACCCGCGCCGCCCGACGCGCCCGCGGCTTCGACCACGTGGCCTGCGTCTGCGCCGGGCTCGGCGACCTCCGCCCGGTGCTGCGGGCCCGGCCCCGGCCCGACTCGGTGGGCCTGACGCCGCCGCAGCGCGCCGCGGCGGCCGCCGCGAGCCTCCACGCCGTCCCGCGCCGCCTCGCGGCCCTCGCCGCCGAAGGCCGCCCGGTGGTCCTCGTCGACGACGTCGTGACGACCGGCGCGACCTTCGATGCCGCCGCCCGGGTGCTGCGCGCCGGCGGCCTGCTGGTGCCCGCCGCGGTTGCGGTCGCCGCCGCATGAGTGCGACAGGAGTGGTTCATGTGGCGGTACCGGCGGGTACCCCTCTGGGTGTCGGCAACGCGACAGGCCCCGGGAGGCCGCTTCGAGCGCTAATGCGAAGAGTTATCTCCAGTCCGCCGAATTTCGCGCGCACGTGCCCGTTCGCATTGGAGAATTCCGGTAGCCGAAGGGTCGACTTTCGGTGACCGAAGAGTTAGTCTCGAAATCTCAGATCGGTAACGAGACGACAGAGGTCAGATGGCCCAAAGGTGAACGCCCCCAGAAATAGAGGTGCGGAATCCCAGGTCGTTCCACCCGTGAGAGGAGGTCGCTCCTTCCGCCGTACCGGACCGTCGGCTCCGGACCCAGCACGCACAACTACGTTCGCATCGCCGCCGCGAGTCGCGCGGGATGCACCTGGGAGGTTCAGAGGTGGACATCGTCGTCAAGGGCCGCAATGTGGAAGTTCCCGACCACTACCGCGAGCTCGTCGAGGAGAAGATCGAATCCAAGATCGCGAAGTACCTCGCCCGTTACGACGGGGAAGCGATCGCAATCGACGTCGAGCTCTATCACGAGCCCAATCCCCGCCAGGCCGACCACGCCCAGCGAGTGGAGATCACCTGCCGCCCCAAAGGGACGGTCATGCGGGCCGAGGCCAGCGCCGGGGACTTCCGGTCCGCTTTCGAGCTCGCCGTGACCAAGCTCGGGCACCAGCTCCGCAAGACCACCGACCGCAAGCGCGTCTCGCGCAGCGGGGCCAAGACCCCGATGTCGGTGTCCCAGGCGACCGCGAACGGCAACGGCGGCACGAACGGCACCCTGCTCGCCGAACCCGAGGTCAAGGACCTCGCCGCGGCGCACTTCATCTCCGAGGACGTCGACCACTTCGACGGCCTCGTCGAGGACCACCTGCCGGGCCGGATCGTCCGCGAGAAGATCCACCCGGGCGAGCCGATGACCGTCGACGACGCCCTCCAGAACATGGAGCTGGTCGGCCACGACTTCTACCTGTTCCACGACAAGGAGAGCGGCCGCCCGTCGGTCGTCTACCGCCGCAAGGCCTTCGACTACGGCCTGCTGCGACTCGACCTGTAGACCGCGGCGCCGCACGCCGGCGCCGGTGAAGAGGGGGGACTTTCCTCTTCGGTCCGGATGCTGTTGAGGGGTGGCATCCGGACCGGACGAGGCCCCGGGCTTGTAGCCCGGGGCCTCGATCCGTGTCTGCTCGCTGTTTCGGAAGCGCGGCCTAGAGGGCCGAGCCTTCCTTCCACTCGTCGTAGGACATCACCCAGTAGCCCCAGCCGTTGTCCCAGGGCATCGGGCGCGGCGAGGAGTCGCCGACGACCTCGACGGGGTCGCCGCGCTGCGCCATGTGGAAGAACCACTCGGCGTCGGTCTCGCTGGCGTTCAGGCACCCGTGCGAGAGGTTCGCCTCGCCGAGCTGGCCGTTCCACGGCGCGCCGTGGACGAACTCGCCGGTGGCGTTGATGCGGGTGGCCCAGTTGACGTCGGTCGAGTAGTAGCCCTCGTCGCCCTCCTCCTTGCCGGGGGAGACCATCGTCTTCATCTCGAACTTCTCCATGACCAGGTGGGTGCCGGTCGCGGTGTAGTACTCGTACTCGGCGCCGGAGCCGCCGCTGATCGGGATCGTGCGGGCCACTTCGCCGTCGACCTCGACGGTCATGGTGTGGGAGTCCAGGTCGGCGACGGAGACCTGCGACTCGCCGATGACCATCTCGGCCGAGTAGTCCTCGCCGCCCCAGGTGTCGTCGCCGAGGAACTCGCCCGCGAAGTTCGCGGTGAACGTGACGGTCTGGTGGCCTTCCCAGTACTCCTTGGTCCGGTAGATCACCGTGTCGTCGTCGATCCAGCGCCAGGCGCCCTCGTGGCCCTTCTCGGACTCGACGACCAGCAGGTTCTCGACGGCGGCCCGGTCGGGGGCGTCCTCGGTGAAGGTGACGATGATCGGCGCCCCCACGCCGACCTCCTCGCCCTCGGAGACGGGGGTGACGTCGGCGACCTCGAAGCCCGAGCTCTCGCGGGCCTGGGTCGTGAACTGCTGCTCGAACTCGGTGACGGTGCCGTCCGAGCTCACGGCCTTCGCGACCACGGTGTGGGTGGAGCCGGCGTCGAGGATGCCTTCAGAGGTCCAGGTGGTGAGGTCCTCGGAGAACGAGCCCTCGATGGTCTCGGACCGGTCGGACGTGACGTTGACCTCTTCGAGGAGGCCGTCCACTACGGACAGGGTGAACGGGGCGGTGGGGTCCTGCTCCTCGACGGCGTCCATCGCCACCACCGGGACGATCGGCGCCGGCGTGAACGTCCCCGTCTGGGGCGCACTGCAGGCCCCTGCCATGAGCAGCAGGGACAGCACCGCCAAGGCGCGCGCGGGCATGAGCTTCAAAGGGGGTTCCTCCACAAAGCGAAGTGACGGGATCACTATATCCTCGACGCCTGTCCCCACCTCTTGGGTTGCATGTCAATCGCTACTTAGCGAAGCCCACAGCAACGTGTCGCGGCGCCGCCCCGAGAGCGTCGGCAGACCGCCGCGCTCGACCCCTTCGAGGCGGAACCCGGCGCGGCGCAGGACCGCCTGCGACGCGGTGTTGTGGACGTCGGTCCCGGCCCACACCCGGTCGAGCCCGACCTCCTTGAACGCCCACCGCCGCACGAGCCGCACCGCGCGTGTCGCGTACCCGCGCCCGCGCGTCTCGGGGCTCAGGTCGTACCCGATCATGGCGGTCCCGGCCACGCGCGCCACGTCGTACAGCCCGATCGTGCCCCGGTAGCCGGTGCCGTCGTCGATGACCATGAGCGCGGCCCGCCCGCGCAGCCACTCCACCGCCGCCCGCCACTCGCACACCTCGCGGGCCTCCTCGGTGCTCGGCGGCAGCGGCAGGACCGCGCCCGAGTACACCTCCGGGCGCGAGCGGTGCCGCAGGTGCTCCTCGAAATCCTCAGGGGCCAAGGGCCGCAACGCGACCACTTCGTCCCGCAGGGTCCCGCCCGGCAGGTCCGGCAGCGCCCTGGGGAACGGTCCCGGCCCGTCCCCGGGCAGCAGCCCCAGCGTCAGGGCCTCCGTGCCGTCCCAGGCCGCGCCCCTCGACACGCCGCCGTCGGGCCGGAACCCGGCCCGCATCGCCGCCCTGATCGCGGCCTGGTCGCGCACCGGCGGCCGCGCCTCGATCCGCCTCGCGCCCCGGTCGAACACGCCCGGGGCCGCCGCGCGCAGCATCGCCGCCGCGAGGTGCTTGCCGCGCCGCTCGGGCGCGACCCAGTACCGCACGCCCACCGTCCGGCCGTGCCGCTCGAAGCCCAGCGCGCCCCAGACCGCCTCGCCCTCGGGGCCGAACGCGATCGCGTGGGGCTCGAACCCGCAGTCGATCCCCGCGCCCTCGGGCGCGGGGCGCAGCGAGAACGCCGCCGACTCGACGGGCTCGAAGTCATACACGCCCCCCAGCCAAGCAGGGGCGGCACCGTCCCGTCAACCATTCGCGGAACGGAATTCACGTTCACCCGAGGTCGTCGGCGAAGCGGCTCCCGATCCACTCGTCCACGCGCCCGTCCTCGCCGTGCTGCCGCCGCCTGCGCGTGCCCTCGACCGTGAAACCGGCCTTCTCCGCGACCCGCCGCGACGCCTCGTTCCCGACCGCCGCGCGCCACACGATCCGCTCCAGGCCCAGCTCCGCGAAGCCCAGCTCGCACAGCCGCCGCACCGCAGCGGTCGTCCAGCCCCGGCCCCGCGCCCACGGCGAGCAGAAGTACCCGATCTCGGCCTCCCCCGGCTCCTTGAGCACGAGGTCCACCGATCCGCAGTACCGGTCGTCGGCGTCGGCCAGCGCGAACAGCACCTTCTCGCCGCGCTCCCAGGCGCCGCGGGTGAAGTCGAGCCACCAGGCGGCGTCGCCCGCCGTGTACGGGTTCGGCAGGCCGCTGACCCACTGCTGCACTTCACCGTCCGCGCAGGTCGCGGCCAGGTCGCCGAGGTCCGACTTGCGCAGCGGCCGCAGCTTCAGCCCGGCCGCGCCGGTCTCGAGGGTGCGCCTCTCGCCCAGGAAGAACGCGGCCTGCTGCTTCAGGATCGGGTAGTTCCCGGGCGGGTCGTCGGGACCGCGCACCTCGCCCGGAAGCATGCCGCCGACCCAGCAGTCCTTCGAGACGCCGCGCTGGTGGACCCCGTTGCGGGCGATCCCCTCGACGGTGAACCCGGTCCGGACCGCCGCAAGCCGCGACGCGTGGTTGCCGACGATCGCGTCCCACGCGATGCGCTTGGCGCCCAGGTTCTCGAACCCGAACTTGACGGCCGCGCGGATCGCCCGCTGCGCCACGCCCCGCCCCCGCGCCCACGGCGCCGTGACGTACGTGATCGTCAGCTCGTACGGGAACGACTTGGTCAGCGCCATCGAGCCGGCGAGCTTCCCGTCCTCGTCCACGACGGCCCAGCGCGGGTTGCCGCTCTGCCAGTGCCGCTCCTGCAGCCACACGAACCGCTCGCGCGCGGTGCCCGCCCACGGCAGGGGCATGACGAGGAACCGCTCGATGAGCGGGTCGGCGTAGATCTTCGCAAGGTCGGCCATGTGGCGCTGCTCCCAGGCGACGAGTCGCAGGCCGTCGGCGGTGAGGGTGACGGGTTCCATAGCGTCCGATTGTGCCCCACCGGCGGCCGTCGGGACCAGCGACTGACGACGCGTACTATTGACCGGGAAATCCACCCGATTTGGCCGAGACGTTGCTGTGGGAGCTGATCTTCCGTGTCGTTGTTCGAGAAGGTACTGCGAGCCGGCGAGGGCCGTGCGCTCAAGCGACTCAACGCGATCGCCGATGCGGTCGACTCCTTGGAGGACGAGTACGAGGCGATGACCGACGCGCAGCTGCGCGCGTGCACCGACGAGTACCGTGAGCGCCTGAACGACGGCGAGACCACCGACGACCTCATGCCCGAGGCGTTCGCCACCGTGCGCGAGGCCGCCAAGCGCGTCCGCGGGATGCGCCACTACCACGTGCAGCTCATGGGCGGCGCGGCCCTGCACCAGGGCAACATCGCCGAGATGAAGACCGGTGAGGGCAAGACGCTCGTCTCCACGCTCCCGGTCTACCTCAACGGCCTCACCGGCAAGGGCGTGCACCAGGTCACCGTCAACGACTACCTGGTGCGCCGCGACGCGGAGTGGATGGGCGAGATCCACCGCTTCCTCGGCCTCAGCGTCGGCGTCGTGCTCCCGGGCGAGGGCGCCGAGAAGCACCGCGAGGCGTACGCGTGCGACATCACGTACTCCACGAACAACGAGCTCGCGTTCGACTACCTGCGCGACAACATGGCCAGCTCGGCCGACAGCCTCGTGCAGCGCGGCCACAACTTCGCGCTCGTCGACGAAGTGGACTCCATCCTCGTCGACGAGGCCCGCACCCCGATCATCATCTCCGGCCCCGCCGAGCACACGCCGCGCTGGTACAAGGAGTTCGCGGCCATCGTCGGCACGATGAAGCGCGACGAGCACTACGAGGTCGACGAGGGCAAGCGCACCATCGCGATCACCGAGTCGGGCGTCGCCCGCGTCGAGGACCGCCTGGGCATCGAGAACCTGTACGACTCGGTGAACACCCCGCTCGTCGGCTACCTGAACAACGCGATCAAGGCCACCGAGCTGTTCGAGCGCAACCGCGAGTACATCGTCTCCGAGGGCGGCGAGGTGCTCATCGTCGACGAGTTCACCGGCCGCGTCCTGCCGGGCCGCCGCTTCAACGAGGGCATCCACCAGGCCATCGAGGCCAAGGAGAAGGTGGACATCAAGCAGGAGAACCAGACCTTCGCGACGACGACCCTGCAGAACTACTTCCGCATGTACGACAAGATCGGCGGCATCACCGGTACGGCGCAGACCGAGGCCGCCGAGTTCAACAACGTCTACGGCATGGGCGTCATCCCGATCCCCACGAACAAGCCGATGGTCCGCAAGGACCAGTCCGACGTCATCTACAAGACCGAAGAGGCGAAGTTCCAGGCGGTCGTCGACGACATCGCCGAGCGCCACGAGACCGGGCAGCCGATCCTCGTGGGCACCACCTCGGTCGAGAAGTCCGAGATGCTCGGCCAGTTCCTGCGCAAGCGCGGCATCCCGCACAACGTGCTCAACGCGAAGAACCACGCGAAGGAAGCCGACATCATCGCCCAGGCCGGCCAGCGCGGCGCGGTCACCGTGGCCACCAACATGGCCGGGCGCGGTACGGACATCATGCTCGGCGGCAACCCCGAGTACCTGGCCGCCGCCGACCTGCGCGGGCGCGGCGTCGACGAGGCCGACGAGGAGACCTACTCGGCCGCTTGGGAAGAGGCCCTCGAGAAGTTCGAGGAGACCACCAAGGCCGAGGCCGAGGACGTGAAGGACGCGGGCGGCCTCTACGTGCTGGGCACCGAGCGCCACGAGTCGCGCCGCATCGACAACCAGCTGCGCGGCCGCGCCGGGCGCCAGGGCGACCCGGGCGAGTCGCGGTTCTACCTGTCGCTCTCGGACGATCTGATGAAGCGGTTCAACGCGGACGCCGTGCGCGCCATGATGAACCGCCTGCGCGTCCCCGACGACGTCCCGATCATCTCCAAGATGGTGTCCCGCCAGATCGAGTCCGCGCAGTCGCAGATCGAGGGCCACAACGGCGAGATCCGCAAGAACGTCCTCAAGTACGACGAGGTCATGAACAACCAGCGCACCGTCATCTACGACGAGCGGCGCAAGGTGCTCAACGGCGAGGACGTCTCGGAGCAGATCACGCACTTCATCGACGACACGCTCGAGGCCTATGTCGCGGGCGCGACGAGCGAGGGGTACGCCGAGGACTGGGACCTCGACGAGCTCTGGTCCGCGTTCAAGCAGCTCTACCCGATCGGGATCACCCACAAGGAGCTCGTGAAGAAGGCCGGCGGCCTCGCCGAGCTCGACGCCGAGACGCTCCTGGCCGCCGTGAAGGACGACGCGCACGAGGTCTACGCCTCGCGCGAGGAGGAGTTCGGCGAGGAGATCCTGCGCAAGCTGGAGCGCCGCGTCCTGCTGCAGACGATCGACCGCAAGTGGCGCGAGCACCTGTACGAGGTGGACTACCTCAAGCAGGGCATCAGCCTGCGGGCGTACGCGCAGCGCGACCCGGTCATCGAGTACCAGCGCGAGGCCTTCGACATGTTCCAGACGATGCTCGAGGGCATCAAGGAGGAGTCGGTCCGGTTCCTCATGAACGCCGAGCTGAAGCAGAAGACCGAGGGCGCGGCCGAGCCCGAGGCCCAGATCCGGGGCCTGGAGCCGCTGAAGAAGCCCGAGATGCTGATGCAGTCGGCGCCGTCGATGGACACCGCGAGCGGTGTCGAGCAGCAGACCACGACCGAGGACGGCTCGGTGTTCAAGCGCCCGCCGAAGCCGGTCCCGGGCCAGAAGCGCGCCGTCAAGCGCACCCCGGGCGCGGGTACGAAGGGCGCGGCCAAGGTCGCCCCGAAGTCCGCCCGTTCAGCAGGTCCGCGCAAGGCCTCGACCGCGCCTCCGGCGAAGCAGGCGAACCCGCAGCAGCGCCAGTCCGAGAAGGTCGGGCCGAACGAGCCGTGCCCGTGCGGTTCGGGCAAGAAGTACAAGCGCTGCCACGGGGCTCCTGGCGGAGTTGCAGACTAGGGGCATGACCCGTATCTACATTCCCGCGAATGCGGAGATGCTGGCTCACCTCGCCGCGAACGGCGAGGTGAAGCCGGTGTCGGCCGTCCACACCGTGACGAATTGGCTCAAGCGCGAAGCGCCGAACGCCGACCTCGAAGACCTCGAGTACACGGCGTTCGCCGACGCCGCGCTGGCGTCCGTGGCACTCCTGCAGGGTCAGCCGCCGCGCCGCGTGGTCATCTCGGCCGACGTCCCGGACGACCAGGTAACCGACGAATCCGAAGGCACCGCCGCCGAATTCAACGGCAGCGTGAAGCTGAAGAAGGTGGCGGCGATCCACATGGACGACGCCGCCGCTGCCGAGGAGATCGCGGCCGAGCTCGCCTCCACTAGCCCCGACCTGGACCTGATCGAGTCGAACGTGCTCGACTGGTACGCCCCGGCAGAGCTTCAGGAACTGTTGGCGGCCTTGGCCTTAGGGGCCTTCGGCAGCAGCAGCCCGAACGCGAGCACGGCGCAGAACGCCCCGGCGAACATCGCGGTCATCGAGCCGTTGTACTGCCACTGGAAGCTGAGCGACAGGAACGCCTCGTCGAGCGGGGCGACCTCGTCGAGGCCGGTGTTGAGGAGCACTTCGACGCCGATCTGGGCGATCACCGTGGACACCAGCCAGATCGCTCCGGGGAACGCCCCGGCGACGAGGTGCCCGAGGAGCTTCACGCCCGCTTGCTTCTTGCGCAGGTACAGGAACGCGCAGATGCCGCAGGCGAGCCCGGCGACGAACGGCAGGATCTGGCCGAGCGCGCCGTACTGGTCCAGCGGGTCGGAGAACAGGCTCACCGAGGTGGCCGATTCGAACAGGCCGCGCGCGAACATGAAGGCCAGCAGCAGCAGTGTCGCGCTCAGCCCGGCGACGACGGTGACGCTGCGCCTGGGCAGCGCGAAGAGCCCGCCGATGATCGCCGACCCGAGCAGCACGAGCGCCAGGACCAGCGCGATCGAGGCGTCCACGGCGAAGCTCGCGTAGGCGAGGACCGCCGCGAGGAGGCCGACGACGGTGAACCCGAGCGCGGTCAGGGCCCGCTGCGGGCCCTTGAGCAGGCGCGGGGCGACCACGCCTGCGACGGCGCCCGCGAACGCGGTGACGATGATGGGGCTGAACAGGCTGTTCGCCAGGAGCATGACGCCGGTGTCGTCGAGCCCGTCGGCCATCCCGGTGAGTTGGTAGAGCGAGAAGACGACCCCGCCGAGCGAGAGCACCGCGGCGGCGCCGAGCACCCAGAGCGCGACGCGCCCCGGCCCGGCCTCGGGGGCCGCCTCGGGCCGCCCGGTCTCCTGCTCCTGCGCCTGTGCTTCCTGCGTTTCAGTCACCAGCCCAGAGTACGTATCCCCGTTCGGGCGGCTGCATCACACCGCTTCCTCCGCCTAGTTGGCTTCGTACCAGGTCACGGGGCCCGAACTGTGCGAGGATGGCGACAGGACCAAGAGTCTTGTAGCCTACTGATCAAAGACACGAAACCGAAGTAGCCATCGATTCGACGGGAGGGCGCGATGGACGCCTTGTTTACGGTTCCCACTCCGGAGAATGAACCGGTCAATACGTACGCACCGGGCACTCCTGAGCGCGAAAGCCTCCAGAAGACGCTCGCCGAACTCGCGAGCACCCAGCTCGACCTCGACCACCACATCGCCGGCCAGTGGCGCCGCGGCTCCGGGGCCGAGATCAAGGTCGTCCAGCCCCACAACCGCGCCCACGTCCTCGGCGTCACCCGCGAGGCCACCGCCGCCGAGTGGGCCGACGCGGTCGCCGCCGCCAAGGCCGCCCGCCACGACTGGATCCGCATGGACTTCGCCGACCGCGCGGCGATCTTCCTGCGCGCCGCCGAACTCATCGCCGGCCCCTACCGCGACGTCCTCAACGGCGCCACCATGCTCGGCCAGTCCAAGACCGCCGCGCAGGCCGAGATCGACGCCGCGTGCGAGCTCATCGACTTCCTGCGCTTCAACGTCAGCTTCGCCGAAGGCATCTACCGGCAGCAGCCGAACTCCTCCAAGGGCCTGTGGAACCGCACCGACCACCGGCCGCTCGACGGGTTCGTCCTCGCCATCACCCCGTTCAACTTCACCGCCATCGCGGGCAACCTCCCCACGGCCCCGGCCCTCATGGGCAACACCGTCGTGTGGAAGCCCTCGCCGACCCAGCAGTTCGCGGCGCACTTCGTCATGAAGGTGCTCGTCGAGGCGGGCCTGCCGCACGGCGTCATCAACATGGTCACCGGCGTCGGCACCGAGAGCGAGACCGCGCTCCTCGACCCCGACCTCGGCGGCATCCACTTCACCGGCTCCACCAAGACCTTCCAGCACCTGTGGCAGACCGTGGGGTCGAACATCGCCGGGTACCGCACCTACCCGCGGCTCGTCGGCGAGACCGGCGGCAAGGACTTCATCGTCGCCCACCCGAGCGCCGACCTGCAGGCCCTCGCCGTCGCGATGGTCCGCGGCGCGTACGAGTACCAGGGCCAGAAGTGCTCGGCCCTCTCGCGCACGTACGTACCCGCGTCGCTGTGGCGCGGCGGCCTGAAGGACGCCGTGGTCGGCATGACCGAGGACCTCACCTACGGCGACGTCACCGACTTCGCCAACTTCGGCGGCGCCGTCATCGACGGCCGCGCCTTCGCCAAGCACACCGCGCTCTTCGAACGCCTGCAAGGCGACGCGAAGGCCACCGTGATCACCGGCGGCACCGCCGACGACTCGCAGGGCTTCTTCGTGCAGCCCACGCTCATCGAGTCCACCGACCCGGCCCACGAGCTGTTCACCGACGAGTACTTCGGGCCCATCAACGGCGTCTACGTCTACGACGACGCCGACTTCGACGCCGTCGTCCGCCAGGCCGCCGACATCGCCCCGTACGCGCTCACCGGCGCGGTCTTCGCGAACGACCGGGCCGCTGTCGCCCGCGCCAGCGAGGAGCTGCGCTTCGCCGCCGGCAACTACTACATCAACGACAAGCCCACCGGTGCTGTCGTCGGCCAGCAGCCCTTCGGCGGCGCCCGCGGCTCGGGCACCAACGACAAGGCAGGGTCCTGGCAGAACCTCGTCCGCTGGGTCAGCCCGCGCTCGATCAAGGAGAACTTCCTGCCGCCCACCGACTACCGCTACCCGCACCAGGGTTAGCCCGTCTCGCACGAGGGGGCCCGGACCGCGAGGTTCGGGCCCTTTTATGCTTGGGCCATGACGAAGCGTGAGCACCCGCTCAAGGGCGAGTTCGACACTGCCACGGCCCGTTGGGAACGCACCACCCACGAGGACGGCACGCCCGCCGCGCTCGAGATCGGCTACGCCGACAACGGCCTGGTGGCGCTGCGCATGGCCGAGGACCCCGAGGGCGACATCCTCATCTACACCCCGTCCGAGTGGGAGGCCTTCGTCGAAGGCGTCCGCGACGGCGAGTTCGACATCGAGACCTGGGACGACGAGCCCATCGTCGAGATCATCGAAGACGACGAGGACGAAGAGGCCCCCGCGTCTAAGTAAGCCTCGCAAGCACTCACGGCCGCGCCGACGGATACCCGTCAGCGCGGCCGTCCGCGTTCCCGCCGCCGCTTCGCATCGCCCGATCGTGCCAACCTGAATTTCTCGGGAAGCTCTTGTATCCGAACGGACTCGGCGGTCTCTTCCCTGGTGAAAGTCGCGATACCCTCCCAGCCCGTGGCGTTCGCGGCATTCCGGGCTTGAGTGCCTCCCGACTATCGGCGCCGCGAAGGGGACCATCACGGACCCCATGCGTGGCGGTAGGCGGGGAGAATGGATCGCGAAGAGATCCCCCTCCTCACCGGACAACCGCATAGACCCCCGAGAACAAGCAGAGGAGCCCCCCATGCGATTGGTGTTCGCCGATCACGAACCCCATCTGAAGCCCAACCCCCGCCGCGACCACATGAGCGGCGTGCCCGAGCTCGCCTACGCCACCCTCGACCGCCACGGCGGCCGCGTCCTTGCCCCGGGCCAGGTCGTCCGCACTGCTGGGCAGTCGGCCCCGGTCGGCACGATCTACCGCTACGACCGCCTGCTCGTGGACGAGTCGGTCATCCACGACACGGAGACCCGTGAGAAGCTCGAAGCGGCGATCCGCCCAACCGGCATGCAGCTGGAGAGCCAGGCTGCGACCTCGATTGTCTCCGGTCAGGGCTCGTACCGTGTCCCGGTCCTGAGCAGGCATGGGGACCAGGCTGCCGTCGACGCGTGGTCGCTGCTCCAGCGCCTGCGCACCGACACGAGCGACGAGAGCCTCCCCGCCGACCTGCTCGACAAGGTCCGCCTCGAGCACTTGATGATCTGCTCGAAGGGCAGCGGCGGGGGCATCGGCAGCGGTGAACCGCCGATCGGCGACGGTCTGTCCTCGCTCGGACGTATCCCGGTCGACATGGTGAACCCCATGCCCAGCCGTTCCCAGCTCGACCGGCGTCTTCGCGTCGCCGTTCTGGACACCGGCGTCCCCTCGCGGCACCCGGCCTTCGACGTCTCTGACCGCACAGCGCACGAAGACACCTTCGTAGTGGTCGACCACGCCTTCCAGGCGAAGCTCGGCCAGCACTCCGACTCGCCCGCACCGCCGCTCGACGACCCTTGGGAGGGCCCAATCCACGAGCCCACCCTCATCGGTGAGGTCGCCAGCCACTTCGGTCACGGCACCTTCATGACCGGTCTGCTCCGGCAGATGTCGCCTGACGTCCAGATCTACTCGCTCCGCGTGGTCCACAACGACGGACTCGCATACGAGCACGAGGTCATCGCCGCCATTCATCATGTGGCCGACCAGGTCGAGGCCGCCCGCCGCGGCGACACAGAGGCGATCGCGGTAGACGTGGTCGTCTTGGCCATGGGCTATGTCGACGAAGACCCGGACGACCAGCCCGGAGGCTGGATCGGCGACGCATTGCAACGCCTTGTCGCCCTGGGCATCCCCGTGGTCGCTGCAGCCGGAAACCAGTCCTCCGACCGCCCCTTCTACCCAGCCGCGTTCGCGGCGCACCCTCCGGCGGAGAACGCTGCGCCGATCCTGAGCGTCGGGGCACTGAACCCCAACCGCCACATTGCGATGTTCTCCAACGAGGGCCCCTGGGTCTCGTGCTACGCCACCGGGGCCGGGTTGGTGAGCACGTATCCGTGCGAGGCGAAGGGCTCGCGGATGCCCGATCGCCGCGCCAAGTCCACAAGCCTTAACCGCCACAGGGAAAGCCATGACCCTGACGACTTCTCGTCCGGATTTGCGGTCTGGAGCGGCACCTCGTTCGCCGCGCCGTTGGCGGCGTCGTTTCTCGTGAACGCGATGGCTGAAGCCGGGGCCGGTGAGGTCAACGACTCCGTTCAAGCGTCAATGCGCGCACACGAAGCGTTGCGGCGATTGAAGAAGCAGCTAGCCTGAGATCATGAACGTGACTTCGGCTCATTCGGTGGCCGCCGTGGATTACGACCGGCGCGCGCAGCTCTATCTGGCTGCGCGCGCCGGGGACGGCATCGCGCAGCAGACCCTCGTCGGCGAGCTCAACGAGCTTCTCTGGCGAGCGGCCCGCCGTACGGGCCTCGACCGAGAGAGCGCCGCGGATGTCGTGCAGACGGCCTGGCTTCGCCTGTGGCACATCGATAAAGAGCTGGAGCAACCTCGAGCGCTGACCAAGTGGCTGCTCACCACGGTCAGTCGCGAAGCCTGGAAACAGATCGGACACATGCGGCGAGAGATCGTCGCCGATCCCATCGACATCCAGGAGGAAAAGACCGCTGAAGGCGTCGAGGACGGCCTAGTCCGCGATGTCGAGCGAGAAGCCGTGCGCCGCGCCTTCCTCGCCCAGCCTGAGCGGTGCCGGCGGTTGCTCGCCTTCGTGGCGGCGGTCGCGAGGCCCGATTATGACGTCATCGCCGGGGCACTCGGGATGAAGAGGGGGAGCATCGGTCCTACCCGGGGCCGCTGCCTGGACAAACTGAGGAAGACACTCCTGGACGATCCGTCTTGGAGTGGAGGTGAGGAGCGGGATGAACATGCGGCCTGAACTCGAAGATCAGGGTGAATACGAGCCTTTGGACTCCTGCGACGAGCGGATTCTCTCGGTGATCAACGAGCTCCACCACCGGGACGACCCGATGCCGAACGATCTCAATGAGCGGGTGCAGTTCGTGCTCGAACTCGAGGCCGAACTCGATGCCCGCGTAGCACGGGTATCCCGCGCGCCTGAACTGGTAATGACGCGGGGAGAGACCGAACTCGTAGTGGGACAAGGTGACCCGGCATCCATTACCTTCGACTGCGAGACGGTCACGGTCATGGTCACCCCGCGGCCCTCAGCGCTGCGTGAGCTGCGCCTCGACGGGTGGATAGGCCCCGAAGGTACCTACGAGGTGGAACTCAGAAGTCCCAAGGGCTCGAAACTGGCCTCCACTGATGAGGCCGGGAGATTCGTTCTCGAGGGCCTGCCCGACGGGCAGTTGTTCCAACTGGTGATCAGGCCCGACGAGGCACTGCAACGAGGGGGGCTACCGGCGGTCGTCGTCACGCCTGCGGTGCGGCTGTAGCATATGAAGAATGCTCCACAGCGCCTGGCGATTGTTCACACGTGGTCAGCGCCTGAGCCGTCGCGGCCGAATTGCAGAATCCGCTGCGCTTCTCGAGGAAGCACTGGCACTCCTTGAATGGAACGAGGCGCGGTCTGTAGAAGCGGGCACCGCCCGTGCGCGCTTGATCGCCAAGATCCTTCTGGTGTTGGCATTCAATCGGGCCAGTCTGGGCGACTCGGTCGAAGGACAGCGACTCCTCGACTTCGCAGACGCCTGTGCCTTCCCGGAGGACCGTGGGATGCTGCTGCATCAGCGCGCTCTGATCCTTTGGCAGAGCGGGCGTCTTGCCGACGCGCTGCGCTGGTTCGAGGCCTCGGAACCGTTGTTGGCTGAGCACGGTCCGGACAATATCTACGCCGCTCTCTTCTATAACCGGGCACTGGTATGGAGAGATCTGGGTGAATTGCGTAAGGGGATGGAAAGCATCCAGTGCGCGATTGAGCTCTACAGCAAGATTGACGTTCCTGTCAATCGCGCTAGGGCAAATCACATCGAGGCGTTGCTATGGCTAGATCTGGGCGAAGTCGCCAAGGCGCTTTCGGCATTCGACCTGGTTCGCGAGCAGTTTCGAACGTTCGCGCCAGAGCTTGAATCGTTCATTGATGCCTCATATGCCGAAGCGCTGCTTTATGTCGGGATGTATCGGCAGGCCGCCGAGCACTGGGCGGATTCCATTGCCTCGCATCGACTGGCAGGCGACCGAAGGACCGCGGCTGTCAACGAATTCTGGCGAGCTGTCGCGGCCTTCGAGGACAACCGCTTTGATCTTGGAGAGCAGTGGGCTCGAAAGGCGATGGAGTCGCTTTACGAGCAAGGCAATGAACCAATGGCCTTCCTGGCCCGCCTCCTCATCCTCCAGGGGCAGTTCGATTCAGGAGAGCAGAGCCCGGACTTCGCGGACAAGGTACAACGTCTGTGCGACGCCCTGGAACAACGCGGTTGGACTCTCAGACTCAAGCAGGCCAAAATCCTCGCCGCTCGTGCCAAGATCAAGGCCGGAGACCTCGAGGGCGTCGAGGAAGTGCTCCAAGGGGAACACGGCGGACCGGGCCACGACGCTCTGGCCGAAGAGTTGGCACGGTATCTCGCCAAGGCGGAACTCGCGGTCGCGCAGGATCGGGATCCCCTTCCTGAACTACTCGCCGGGCTCAACCTGCTCGATGAGTACCGGATGGCCTTCGGCTCGGTAGAGTTCCAAGCGGGGGTCTCGGCTCTAGGGACCCAGCTCGCGTTCATGGGTCTCGGTCACGTGGCCAGGCACAGCGGCCCGAAGGACATGCTCTGGTGGGTCGAACGCAGTCGCGCACAGGCGCTTCGGATTCCGCCTGTCAAGCCCAGCACCGATCCCGCGGCCCGTGAAGCGCTTGGCCAGCTAAGACAGGCACGTCAGCGGCTCTGGGATCTGCAAGTCGAAGGCGGAGACGTCGCAGAGGCGCGCAGCCGGGTACAGGAGCTGGAGGAGCAGATCCGCGCTCATGAGCGCGCGCAACCCGGCTCCGGGAAGCGGGCGGACCGCATCGCACCCGAAACCATTCACGATCTCGCCGAGTCGCGGGACACGGTCGTGGTCAACATGTTCGAGATCGCCGACAAGGTCTGCGCGGTGCTCGCAGGAGGCGACGGGCTCCAGTTCACGTGGATGATGCCGCTCCAAGAAGCGGCTGAACTCGAGCGTCGGTTGGGCGCGGACCTCGACGCTCTCGGTAGCCGCCGGAGACTTCACCCCCGCATCCAGGCGAGCGTCGAAGGCGCCATCCGCCGAAATGCGACCGCACTCGCCGATGGCATCTGGAAGCCCATCGCCGACTATGTCGGGGACCGGCAAGTGGTCATTGTCCCGCACAGCCAGCTCAACTGGGTGCCGTGGCCGCTGCTGCCGCCCCTTCGGGGCCGGGCTGTCACCGTCTCGCCCTCTGCTGAGGCCTGGTGGAGGGCGGTGCACCGGGAACGTGCGAACGGTCCGGCCCTGGTGGCCGCCGGTCCCGGTTTGTCCCGCGCAGGCGGCGAGATTGAAACGATTGCGGGCCTTTATCCGGGCGCAAACCTGATCAACGCCGACGAGTCCGACCCTGAAATGGTCTTGAAGGCGCTCGACGGTGCTTCCGTGGCTCATATTGCGGCGCATGGACATCATGAACCCGACAACGTCCTCTTCTCCCGCCTCGACTTCGGGCTCGGCCCGCTGAACGCGTATGAATTGCTCGGTCTCGATCAGCCTCCGGGCCACGTCGTGCTCTCCTCTTGCGACCTCGGCCGATCGACGGTCGCGGTCGGAAATGAAACCCTCGGCTTCACTGCGGCGCTCCTGCACGCCGGAACCTCCACCGTCGTTTCCAGCCTCGGCCGCGTACCCGACGACATGGCCGCCGAAATGATGATCGAGTACCACCAGCGCTGTGCGGCCGGTGCAACCCCCGCCGAAGCCCTTGCGGCCGTAGGGGAGCACCGCCCTTGGCATCCGTTCGTCGCGTTCGGTGCGTGACCCGGCCCGCCCACTCCTGAGGAGGTCCACCCCTGATGATCGAAGCCCCGCCCAAACCCCGATCCATGTTCCGAAACCCCGACTACCGGAGGATCTTCACCTCGGTAGGGGCAAGTCAGATCGGTCTGCAGGTCGCGTACTTCTCGATCTCGATCATCGCGGTCGTCGTGCTCGACCTGAGCGAATCGCAGATCGGGATCCTGTACGCGATGGACCAGATCGCGCTGGTGATGTTCGGCCTGCTCGTCGGCGTGTGGGTGGACCGGTTGCGGGACAAGCCGATCATCGTTGTCAGTGAAATCCTCAGGGCCGTGGTGATGCTGAGCGTCCCGGTCGCGTGGGCGTTCGACGCGCTGACGACCGTGCACGTCTTCGCAGCGATGTTCCTGCTAGGCCTCACTTCCGTGTTCTTCGATGTAGCGCAGACGAGCTACGTCCCGCGCTTGATCGACAACAAGAGCCTCGCCAGCGGCAACTCCCGCATCCAGGGCATCCGGTCGGCTTCCGACACAGGCGGCCCGCTTGCCGCAGGCCCGCTTGTCTCGCTCCTCACCGCGCCGGTGGCGATGCTCGTGGCGGTCGCGTCGTTCGCGATTTCGGCCTTCGCCGTGGCGCGCATCAAATACCGCGAAGAAGAACCTGAGAAACCCGAGAAGCCGCACCTCGGGTCGGAGATCGTCCAGGGTGTCAAGTTCATCTTCCGCGACGCCACGCTTCGGAGCATCCTCCTCGTGAGCTGCTGGTGCAATCTCTCGGTCGGCGCGTTCCAAGCCATGCTGATGGTGTTCCTCATCCGTGAAGCCGACCAGTCGAGCGAGGTGGCCGGGTTCGTCCTCGCGGGTTCCGGCGTCGGCGGCGTCCTGGGCGCAATGCTGGTCGGCCGGATCTCGAAGAAGATCGGCGTCGGACCGACCGCGATTGCGGCCCTTGCGCTCTCAGGCCCGGGCATGGCGATCGTCGCCGCGTCCGGTCCCGGCTGGGGCGCGGCGGTGGCCTTCTTCGGGCAGGTCGTCTACGTCGCGGCGATCGTCGTGTTCAACGTGAACGTCATCAGCTACCGGCAAGCGGTGACCCCGGACGACATGCAGGGCCGCGTCGGCGCGACGCAGCGCGTGATCTGCTGGGCGGGGCTCGCGGTCGGTTCGATCGTCGGCGGTTTCGCCGGCGACCTGCTGAGCGCCCGCTCGGCTCTCCTGATCGCGGCCGCAATGCTGTTCGCCGGGTTCCTGCCGCTCCTGCGCACGCCGCTGCGGAAGCTCCGCGAGATCCCCACCGAAGACGCGCTCGACGCGAAGCCCGCATGATCGGTAGTTCGACCGATGCCCGACTCATTGCCGCGCAGTAGATTCCAGAAGATGAACGAAACCTGGGACCGGGACGCTCCCGGCGTGCTGCGCCTGCCGTCCGGCCGCCTCGTCCGCGGGCGCGGTCTCGCCCGGCCGCTTCCTGAAGGCCCGACACCGGACTTCGCGCTGTACCTCCTCGGCAACGAACCGCCCGCCGTCGCCTGGGAGTCCGAGTGGGTCCGGTGGCCGGACTTCCGCCTCCCTAGCGACAAAGCCGACTTCACCGAGAAGCTCCGTACTGCCTGGGCCCGCGCCGAGTCCGAACGTGTCGAGTTCGCCTGCCACGGCGGCCACGGCCGCACCGGCACCGCCCTCGCCTGCCTCGCCGTCCTCGACGGCGTCCCCGCCCCCGAAGCGGTCGCCTACGTCCGCACCCACTACGCCGCCAAAGCAGTAGAAACCCCCTGGCAATCCCGCTTCGTCGCCCGCTTCGGCTAACGAGGCGCCGTGCCGCCTTCCCAGCTGCTTGCGCGGGTGAGCACTTCCATGACCTCCGGCGCCTGGTAGTGGTGCCGGTAGCCGCCGGCGAGCTTTTCGAGGACGCCGGTATCGACCAGCTGGTTGACGGCGTTGGCCACACCTTGCGCGGTCGCCTTGTTGAGCCGCTTCGTGAGTGAAGGGACGGTGAAGCGAGGGAACCCGATGAGACTTCCCGCGATGTCGCGGGCCAGTCCGCTTCGTGGCAGCCGCTCTTGGACCCGGTCCTGATGGTTGCGCTGCAGTTCGAGCAGATCCTCGACGCGGGACCGTGTGTCCTCGGCGGCGGCTGCCAACCCGGAGCTGAAGAAGCGAATCCAGGGGTCCCATTCGCCTGCGGCAGAGACCTTGTAGAGGCGTTCCTGGTACTCGTCGCGATGCGCCTCGAACCAGGGCGACACGCTGAGCAGAGGCTGGCGCAGCGCGCCGTGCGTGATGAGCTGCAGCACGATGAGCATTCGGCCGATACGGCCGTTGCCGTCGGCGAACGGGTGCAGCGTTTCGAACTGGTAGTGCGCCATGGCTGCAGCGACCACCGGATCGCGGTCAGCGCTGCTCCGAAGCCAGTCGACCAGGTCCTGTACCGCGGCTCGGAGCTCGATGCCGGGAGGCATGGGGATGAAGCGAGCGGACTCGATCGTAGTGGCGTTCGTGCCGATGGCGACCTGGATCGTCCGGAGGCGTCCTGGGTCGCGTCGTTCAGAGGGCGTCCCGCGCACCAGTGACCGCTGGGCCTCCTCCAGCAGTCCGACGGTGATCGCGTGCCCGTCCTCGATCACCGCGAACGCTTCCTCGGCTGCATGGACATAGTTCAGGACCTCGATCAATGCCGTGCCGATCGGGCCGGTCTCCTCGGATTCCTCGTCGTCGGAGAGCACCCGCTCCAGCGGTGCGAAAGTGCCTTCCAGCGCGGAGGTGCTTTGCGCTTCCCTGCGGAGAGTCGGGCGGCGAAGGAGCGTCGGATTGGGGATCTGCAGTGAGGCCTGGTCGAGTCTGCCGAGCGCCCGGTTCGCGCGCGAGACGGCTTGCCAGGTGACTTGATCCAGTGGTGCGGCGGTGTCGAGCGGCTGAGGCACGAACGCCATGTGCTGGTAGGTCTGTCCGGTGCGGCCGTCGTTGCCGGTGATCGGGGTGAGATGGCCGGTAGGGCTTTGCGCGAAGACATCCAGATCCATATCTCAAATCCTAGCCGCGAGGCTTGAGATGTTCGCGGACATCTCAACGGTGCTTGGCGTGTCCCCTGGCTTCTCAAGTCTCGCTTCCGAGAGTTGAGATGTGCCGGTAGGCGGTTGCTGCGGGATTGGCATAGGGTGGGGCGCGTAACCCCTTGACGACGAGCACCCCCCCTTGAGGTCCCTTATGGCGCAACCCGGTACGCAGCCGCGTCGAGCGGCGCGGCGGTGGCTGCCCGTGTTCGTAGTGGTCGCCGCGCTGCTGGTGGTCGGGTTGGCCGCGCAGGGAGCCGGGCTGCAGTGGCAGGAAGCCGAGATCCCGGAGGCGACCGGGGTGCAGGAGCCGCCGCCGCAGGAGCAGGAGTCGATCGAGATCCCGACGGCGCTGCCGTCCGGCGAGCCGCGCGACGGGTTCACCCTGCCGCCGTGGGTCTCCTGGGTCGTCCTCGCGATCCTCGTGGGCATCCCGGCCGGGTTCATCCTGATCTTCTTGACGCGCAAGCTCATCGAGTGGATCGTCGACGCGCCCCCGAGCACCGGCGAAGGCGAACCCGAACCCGAGTACCTGCACCGGGACTTCACGCTCGTCGAGAACGCCGTCAACGCCGCGCTCGCCGAGATGGACCTCGGCGACGACCCGCGCGCGGCCATCATGGCCTGCTGGCTGCATTTCGAAAGAGCCTCCGAAGCCGTCGGGATCGAACGCGAATCCTCCGACACCCCCTCGGACCTCGTCAGGAAGCTCCTCGTCAGGCACGAACTCGACGGCGCCGCGCTGGGCCGCCTCTCCGAGGCCTACCTCCGCGCCCGCTACTCGCCGCACCAGGTCGTCGAGGCCGACCGCGACCAGGCCCGCGACGCGCTCATCGCGCTCCAGGCCCAGCTCGGCGTGAGGACCGGCCGATGAAGGAGTTCCTCGCCCCGTTCGGGCGGCTGCGCCTGTGGCCCGCCGTCGGCGCCGTCGCGCTGGCCTTCGTGTTCTGGGCCGCCGCCCGCATCACCGGCGTCGACTTCGCGATCTGGCAGCTCGTACTCCTTTCTCTAGCGGCCCTCCTCGCCAACTCGGTGGTGAACGGCATGCGCGCCGACACCGAGAAAGCCCCGGAGATGGTCACCACCTCCGTGAACGACCCCAGCTGGCGGCCGTTCACCGAGGTCAACCGCTGGGAGGACCGGCTCATCTTCGCCGAGGCCAAACCCGGCCGCTTCGAGGGCACGAACGCGAAGCAGCAGCTCGTCGCGACCGCCTCCGAACGCCTGCGCCTGCGCCGCGGCCTCTCGCTCGACCGCCAGCCCGACCAGTGCCGGGCGCTCCTCGGCGACCCGACGTTCCTCTTCCTGACCCGACCCGCGCCCGACTGCCCGACCCCGAAGCAGCTCGGCGAATACCTGCAAGCCATCGAGGAGATCTAATGCCAGACACCCCGAGCGTCAGCCTCGACCAGGTCGCCCACCACGCGAGCGCGGTCCTCAAGTCCGTCCAGTCGGTCATCGTCGGCAAGGACCAGCCGCTGAAGCTGGTCCTCGCCGGCATCCTCGCGGGCGGCCACATCCTCCTCGAAGACCTTCCGGGCCTTGGCAAGACGCTCACGGCCCGCTGCTTCGCACAGAGCCTCGGCCTGGACTTCCGGCGCCTCCAGTTCACCCCCGACCTGCTCCCCGCCGACGTCACCGGCTCCCTCCTCTACAACCAGAAGAGCGGCGACTTCGTCTACCGCAAGGGCCCCGTCCACACCAACCTCCTGCTCGCCGACGAGATCAACCGGACGCCCCCGAAGACGCAGTCGGCGCTCCTCGAAGCCATGCAGGAACGCCAGGTCTCCGTCGAAGGCGAGACCCACCTCCTCCCCGAGCCGTTCACCGTCCTCGCGACCTCCAACCCCGTCGAGTTCGAGGGCACCTACCAGCTCCCCGAAGCCCAGCTCGACCGCTTCCTGCTCCGCGTCTCCTTCGGCTACCCGACCCCGGACGAGGAGTGGGAGGTCCTGCAGCGCCGCATCTCCCGCCGCGCCGAGAATGTCGACCTCGCCCCCGTCATCGACGCGAAGACCCTCGTCGGCATGCAGCAGGCCCTTGAGAACGTCACCGTCGAGGACTCGGTCGGCCGCTACATGGTCGCCATCACCGCCGCCACCCGCGGCCACGCCCAGGTCCAGGTCGGCGCCTCGCCGCGCGGGTCGCTCGCGCTGCTCCTCGCCTCCCGCGCGCTGGCCGTGCTCTCCGGGCGCGACTTCGTGACGCCTGACGACGTGAAGGGCGTCGCGGGCGCGGCCCTCGCGCACCGCATCACGCTCAAGCCCGAGCTGTGGATGCGCCGCATCGACCCGGCCTCGGTGGTCGCCGACATCTGCCACGGCGTCGCGGCCCCGCAGACCGCCCAGGCCCCCACTTACTCTGCACAGCAATGACACTCGCAGGCGATCCCGCGCTCAGCCTGCGCACTGGCAATTCGCGGCCGCGTCATGGCGCGCAGTCGGAGCCGCCCGTGACGTGGCGGCGCACTCCGGCCCTGACGCGGGCGGTCGCGCTCGTCGCCGTCTGCCTGCTCGTCTCGGTCGCGTTCGGCCGGATCGACCTGGTGCTCATCGCGGCGCCGTTCGCGATCGGCACCGCGGTGCTGCTGCAGCACCGCCCGACCCGCGTCCCCGAGGCCCGGCTCACCGCGCACGGCGGTGCCGGCGACGCCAGTGCGACCACGGCCGAGGGCGCGACGGCCTCGGCGAGCCTCATGGTGTTCAACCCCGAGCCGGTCCCGGTCACCACGCTCGTCACGGCCGCCGCCGACCCCTGGATCGAGCTGCACACCGGCAAGGGCGACTTCGCCGAGCGCCTCGCGCCCGGGTCCGGCCGCGACATGGTCGTCGCCGGGCGCGCCCGCCGCTGGGGCGGGCACCACCTCGGGCCGATCCACGTCCGCTCCATCGCGTGCGGCGGCCTCTTGGAGACCACGGTCCAGCGCCTGCACGGCGCGACCGTGTGGGTCCTGCCGGTCCCCGACTGGTTCGACTCGGCCGAGTCCCTGCCGTTCGCCGACGGCGTCACCGGCGTGCACCGGTCCCGGCGCGGCGGCGACTCCGGCGAGCTCGCCGAGGTCCGCCTCTACCAGCCGGGCGACCGCCTGCGCCGCATCGACTGGCGCACCTCGATGCGCAGCCAGGACCTGTACGTCAACGCCACCCTCTCCGAACGCGACACGGACGTCACCCTCATCCTCGACCTCCAGGTCGAGGCCGGGGTCTCCGGCGGCCTGGACGGCGCGGCCTCCATCGCCGACCTCACCGTGCGCGCCGCCGGTGCCGTGGCCTCCCACTATGCGCTGCAAGGCGACCGCACGTCCTGCATCGAGTTCGGCGCGCGCGGCCGCCGGATGCGGGCCGGGGCCGGGCGCCGCCACGCGGCCGCGACGCTCCGCTGGCTCGCCTCGGTCGACATGCCGGCCGACCCGCTGCCGCCCTCGCCCGAGATGCTGCGCCGCCAGCTCGCCGGACAGCGCAGCCTCAACGTCGTGTTCACGCCGCTGCTCACCGACCGCTCGCTGGCGCTGGTCGCCGCGATCGCCCGCGCCGGGCGGCCCGTGCTCTGCGTCGACACCCTCCCGCCGCACGTCTCCCCGCCCCACAGGTCACATTGGACGCCGTACGCCGAGCGCTTGTGGCGGCTCTCGCGGGCCAACACCGTCATGGAGCTGCGGGACCTCGGCGTCGCTGTCGAGCCCTGGCAGGGCTCGGCCTCGCTCGACAACGTCCTCGCCGAACTCAACCGGAGGCGGTACCGATGAGTGCCGCCCTTGACGAAGCTTGCGAGTCATAAATGAGTGATGTCCATCGGAGCCTTCTCCAGGCCCTCACGGAAGGCACCCGCCACCGCCTCAAAGCGGGCAAGGCCGGCAGCGTCACGTGGGCGCGCCGCGTCGCGCCCGCCGGGGTCCTGCTGCGGATCAGCGTCGCGCTGCCGCTGTTCATCGCCGCCGAGCTCGCGGTCCCGCCCGAGTGGGCCGCGGCCGGGTTCTACGTCGGGGCCGCCGCGCTGTTCTCCCTCACCGCGGCCCTGCTGCCTGGCGGGATCGCCCCGACGCTGGCGATCCTGTTCGTGCTCGCGTCCTGGCTCGTCAGCGGCGCCTTCGAGGACGGCGACCCGTCCTTGTGGACGGCCACCGCCCTCGCCTGCCTGCTGTACACGGCCCACGCCACGGCGGCGGTGACCCAGCGCTTCCGAACAACTACCGCTGTGGACGGTGAGATCATGCTCACCTGGGCCCGCCACCTGGGGCTCGTCCTCGCGTCGACTGTGGGCGTCGCCTGTACCCTGGCCCTGTTCACCGCGTATTTCACCGGTTTGGCCGCGGGTCTCGTCATCGGAGCCGGGATCGTGTCCGCGGTAACAGTGATCTACGTCCTCGCGCGTTCCCTACACAAGAACCCCTGAGTAAGGACAGAATTGAACCCGTGAAACGTATAGTCGTGATAGGTGCCGGTCACGTCGGTTTCTACGTTGCCGAACGCTTGAGCAAGCTGCTGAAGAGCGATATCAAGCGCGGTCAAGTTGAACTGATGGTCATCGACCCCAACCAGCACATGACCTACCAGCCGTTCCTGCCCGAGGCGGCTGCTGGCTCCATTTCCCCGCGTCACGGTGTCGTGCCGCTCCGGCAGGCGCTCAAGCTCTGCACCATCCTCACCGGTGCGGTCACCGAGATCAACCACGCCGAGCGCAAGCTCACCGTGCAGCCGTTCGCCGGTCCTGACCGCGTCGTGGAGTACGACGAGGTCATCGTCGCCCCCGGCTCGATCACCCGGCCCCTGCCCATCCCGGGCCTGGCCGACGTCGCCATCGGCATCAAGTCGATGGGCGAGGCCATCTGGCTGCGCAACCACGTGCTCCAGCGCTTCGACATCGCCGCGACCACCGAGGACCCGGACGTGCGCCGCAAGGCCCTCACGTTCGTGACCGTCGGCGGCGGCTTCGCCGGTGCGGAGACCCTCGGCGAGCTCGAGGACCTCACGGCGAACATCGTCAAGAACTACCCGATGCTCGACGCCGACGAGATCAAGTGGTACCTCGTCGAGTACGCGAACAAGATCCTCCCCGAGGTCGGCCCCGAGATGGGCGCCTACGCGGCTCGCGAGCTCACCAAGCGCGGCGTCGACATCCGGCTCGGCACGACCCTCAAGTCCTGCGAGGGCGGCCACGTCGTCCTCACCGACGGCGAGGAGTTCGACACCGACACCATCATCTGGACCGCGGGCGTCATGCCGCACCCGGTGCTGAAGCAGTCGGACCTGCCGATCGGCCCGCGCGGCCACCTCGAGTGCAACACCCGCCTCCAGGTCGCCTCCGGCGTCGAGGCCGGCAAGCACACGATCGGCGAGGTCGTCGACGGCGCCTGGGGCGCCGGCGACTCCACGCAGGTCCCGGACACCTCGGACTTCCCGATGGACTGGTGCACGCCTTCGGCGCAGCACGCCGTCCGCCAGGCCGCGATCCTCGCCGGGAACGTGTACGCCAAGCACGTCGGCCGCGAGCTCAAGCCGTACGAGCACAAGTACATCGGCTCGGTCGCCGGTCTCGGCCTGTACAAGGGCGTCGCGAACACCTACGGCTTCAAAGCCAAGGGCCTGCTCGCGTGGCTCATGCACCGCGGCTACCACCTGTCGCGCGTGCCGGGCACCGGCCGCAAGGGCCGCGTCCTCGCGGACTGGATCGTCGGCTTCTTCACGAAGCGCGAAATGGTCCAACTCGGTGAAATCCAGGCCGGCCGCGAGCCGTTCGAGGCCATCGCCGCAGGCACCGACCCCGCTAGGGCCGCCAAGTCCGTCGGATAGTCGTTACAGTTGGAGCACCACGGGTAAGAGACCCGTGGTGCTTCAGCCTTTAGCGAGGTGGAAAACTGGTGTCCATGAGAGCACGTGTACTCGTCGTTGACGACGACCCGGCCCTGGCGGAGATGCTCGGCATCATCCTCCGGACCGAAGGCTTCACCCCCACGTTCGTCACCGACGGCGAGAAGGCGCTCGCCGCGTTCAAGGAGCACCGCCCCGACATCGTCCTGCTCGACCTCATGCTCCCGGGCATGAGCGGCATAGACGTCGCGAAGGCGATCCGGGGCGAGTCCGGCGTGCCGATCGTCATGCTCACCGCGAAGTCGGACACCGTCGACATCGTCCTCGGCCTCGAATCGGGCGCCGACGACTACATCGTGAAGCCGTTCAAACCCAAGGAGCTGGTGGCCCGCATCCGCGCCCGCCTGCGCCGCGGCGACGACGTCACGCCCGAGCGCCTCGAGATCGGCAAGCCCGGCCTCCAGGTCCAGATCGACGTCCCGGCCCACCAAGTCACCCTCAACGGCGCCGAAGTCAAACTGACGCCGCTCGAGTTCGACCTGCTCGTGGCCCTCGCCCGCAAGCCCCGCCAGGTCTTCACCCGCCAGGTCCTCCTGGAGCAGGTGTGGGGCTACCGGCACTCGGCCGACACCCGCCTGGTGAACGTCCACGTGCAGCGCCTGCGCGCCAAGATCGAGCCCGACCCCGAGCGCCCCCAGCTCATCCAGACCGTGCGCGGCGTCGGGTACAAAGCCGGATTGGGCTAGCGGTGTCCGATCAGGGCCGGACTCGCGAGAGGCCGGCTTGGCTGCGGCGCCTCGCCCAGGGCGCCGCCGCCTTCGCGGCCCGCGTCTCGCGCCCGCTGGTCGACCGCTTCCGCGCCTCGCTCCAGCTGCGCGTGGTCTCCTCCACCCTGATCGCCTCCACCGTCCTCGTCCTCATCTTCAGCTTCGTCGTGGCCGGATCGGTCACGTCGGGCCTCCTCGCCGAACGCCAGGACACGGCCGTCGAGGAGACCGAGAACGCCGCCGAGCGCGCCGCCGAGCAGCTGGGCACCTTCTCGACCGCGTCCGACACCGCCCTGCCCGCGACCATGCAGCGGATCGTGAACGAGCTCGCCGAGGACCCGGTCTACGCGCCGTACATCATGCTGCGCACCGAGGACGGCTCGGTCGCCAAGACCCACCCGGTCTCCGGCAGCGCCGAGCCGAGCGCCGAGCTCATGGCCACGGTCGGGGAAGGCAAGGTCGCGACCCAGTACGACGAGTTCGCGATCGAGGACGACACGCCGCAGCCGTACCTCGTCGTCGGCTCTTACATCGACCTCAACATCGGGTACGAGATCTACGCGTTCTACCCCCTCGAATCCCAGCAGGAGGCCATCGGCCTGCTTCGCACGAACCTGGCCCTCGCCGGGGTCGCGCTCGTGCTGCTCCTCGGCGTGATCGCCGCGCTCGTCACCCGCCTCGTCGTCACCCCCGTGCGCGAGGCCGCCCGCACCTCGCAGCGGCTTGCCGCCGGGCTCCTCCACGAGCGCATGGAGGTGCGCGGCTCCGACGACCTCGCGCGCCTCGCCGGGTCGTTCAACCTCATGGCCGAGAACCTCCAGAACCAGATCAGGCGCCTGGAGGAGATGTCGATGATGCAGCGGCGCTTCACCTCCGACGTCTCGCACGAACTGCGCACCCCGCTCGCGACCATCCGTATGGCCGCCGACCTCCTCTACGACAACCGCGACGAGTTCGACCCGCTCACCAAGCGCTCGACCGAACTCCTCCAGCACGAGATCGACCGCTTCGAGGACCTGCTCCAGGAACTCCTGGAGATCTCCCGGTTCGACTCCGGGTTCGCCTCCCTCGAAGTGGAGGCCGTCGACGTCGGCCGCATCGCCGAGGACGTCGTCGAGGGCCTGTCCCGCCTCGCCAGCGAGTGCGGCGTCGACGTGGCCGTCGCTAAACCGAAGCGCCGCGTCATCGCCGAAGTCGACCAGCGCCGCGTCCACCGCATCCTGCGCAACCTCGTCTCGAACGCGATCGAGCACGCGGAAGGCCGACCCGTCGAGATCACCGTCGCCGAGTCCGAGACGGCCGTCGCCGTCGCGGTCCGCGACCACGGCGTGGGCCTCAAACCGGGCCACGCCGACCGCGTCTTCGACCGGTTCTGGCGCGCCGACCCCTCCCGCAACCGCAAGACCGGCGGCACCGGCCTCGGCCTGGCCATCAGCCTCGAAGACGCGAAGCTCCACTCCGGCACCCTGCAGGCCGCGGGCGCCCCCGGCGAGGGCACCCTGTTCGTGCTCACGCTCCCGCTGCAGTCGGGCAACCGCGTCATCAACTCGCCGATCCCGCTGCGACTCAAGGAGGCCCCCCGTGCGACGCAGGACTAGCCTCGCCGCCGCGGCCGCCCTCGGCGCCGCCTGGGCGCTGAGCGCGTGCGGCATCCCCACCGACCGGGCACCCGAGGTCGTGAGCGACGCCCCCACCGACTTCGACTCGTCCTCGGCCGCGAACCCGACGGTCTACGAGCCCACCACGGACGCCGACGCGACCGTCGAGAACTTCTTCAGGGCCGCCTCGGGCGACCCGGCCAGCCGCGACGACCGGCTCAACAAGTTCACCGTCAGCGGCGACGCGCAGTTCTCCGAGCCCTCCGAAGGCATCTACCTCGTCGCCGCCCTCGACGTCACCGTGGGCGACTCCAGCGACATCCACTCGGTCACCGTGCGCGTCACGGGCTCCGTCGTCGGCACTTACCTCGAGAACGGCTCGGTCCGCATGAACGCGACCGCCGCCGAGTACGACGAGACCTTCCTGATGCAGCGCGACGACATCTCCGAGGTCTGGAAGATGACCCAGCAGCCGGTGCGCGTCGCCCTCGACTACGGCCACTTCACCGACGCCTACGAGCAGGCGCCCATGTACTTCCAGTCCGGGCAGGAGGAACTGCTCGTCCCGGACCTGCGCTGGATCTACCAGGAGCTCGACGCCGAGACCCGCCAGCGCCTCATCTTCTCCTGGCTCACGCTCGGCGGCCCCGGCGACTTCGCGAGCGTGTCCTCGCGCAACGCGATCCCCTCGGGCACCGTCGGCAAGGTCGTCTCCGGCGACGGCGGCGTCGAGGTCGACCTCTCGCCGAGCGAGTCGATCGACGACGACGCGACCGTGAGGGCCATTGCGGCGCAGATGGTCTGGAGCCTCGGCATCCGCGGCGGGTTCACGCTCACGACCGACGGCGACGTCAGGTTCGAGGGCGAGGCGGCCGAGTTCCGGGACTGGAACAAGATCCCGCCGAACCTGCCCGAGACCGCGTACTTCATCGCGGAGAACACGGTGTGGGAGTACTCGGCCGAAGCCGGGGTCACCCAGCAGTCCGAGGAGCACCCGTGGGTCGGGTTCAAGGCGGGCGGGCTCCAGCAGGTCGCGGTCTCGCCGAGCGGCAAGATCGCGGCGGTCGTGGCCGGTACGGCGGGCGACGTGCTGCAGACGGGCATGTCCGTCTCGGCGATGAGCGAGGTCGCCGACCTCAGCGGCGTTCTCGCCGACCCGCAGTGGCTCGACGACGGCACGGTGCTGGTGATCGACGACGGCGTGCCGACCCTGGTGGTCACGGCGACCGGGGCCGCGCAGGCGCTCGGCGTCGGCGAGGCGGTGACCGCGATGGCGCTGGCGGCGGACGGGCGGCGGCTCGCGTACGTCGAGGACGGGGCCGCGTGGGTGGCGCCGCTCGGCCTGGACGCGGACGCGAACCTGACGGTGGGCGATCCGCGCCGGATCGGCCCGGACATCGAGAACACGGCCGATGTGGCGTGGAGTTCCGAGAACTACCTGTGGGTGGCGGGGGAGCGGGACGCCGACCAGCTGTTCCGGGTCGCGATCGACAACTCTCGGACCGTGCCGCAGGCGGGGACGGGGACGTTCCTGCCGATCACGCAGATCGCGGCGAACCCGGCCGAGCCGACGCTGAACACCGACAGCGGCGAGCCGGTGATCATCGTGGCGAACTCGACCCTGTGGCGCGTCTTCACGAGCGGCCCCGACGAGATCGAGAACGAGGACCAGCCGGTGAACGGCACCGCGCCGTTCACGGTCCTGCAGCAAGGCTGAAGGCCCGGAGCGATCGCTCCGGGCCCTCGAAGTACCTGTATTCCTTACGCGTCGACGGTGAAGCCCACGGAACGCACGTTGGTCGCCGCGACCTCGACGTAGGCGATCTTCTCGACGGGGATGAACACCTGCCGGCCCTTGTCGTCTTCGAGATGGAGGACGCCGCCGTTCGTCACGGCCTGCTCGATCGTCTCGGACAGGTCCTTCGGCGACAGCTTGCTCTCCAACACCAGTTCGCGTGGGGCGTACTGGACACCGATCTTGACCTCCACGGGGCCTCCTCAATCGAAATGCTGTGACGTCTCTACGGTTGCAAGACTACTAGCGGGCACCGCCCGTGACGGGTGCGGCGCAGTGCGCCGAGAGCGAACGCAATGCCACGCGAGAGTGGCACGGCTCACGAGAACCGCTTCGACGACACTTACGGGTGTTCTTCGCCTTCGCGAGGGCTCTGCTTCTGTCACCCGTGCTCGGCTTCGCCTTCGCGCGGGAAATGCGAGATGCCCCGCCACGCGAGAGTGCTCATGAGCTGTACGGCCTCGTCCTTGGGGATGGCGCGGCCGGAGGCGATCCACTTCCGTGCGGAGATCTCGGCGATGCCGAGCAGGCCGGTGGCGAGCAGTTCGGCGCGGGCCTTGTCGACGTGCGTGTCGCCCATGATGGTCTCGGCCATGGCGGCGACGCAGTCGGCCTCCATCTTGAGGACCCGCTCGGAGACCTCGGGGTCGTTGCGCTGGTCGGACTCGAACACGAGCCGGAACGCCTCGCCCTGGGCGTCGACGAACTCGAAGTAGGCCCGCATGGCGCGGTTGACGCGCTCCTTGTTGTCCTCAGTGGATTCCAAGGCGTGGCGCACCTGGCCGACGAGCTCGGCCGCGCGGCCGTCGAGCAGTGCCAGGTACAGCTCCAGTTTCGACGTGAAGTGCTGGTACAGCACGGGTTTGGAGACGCCGGCGTTCTCGGCGATGTCGTCCATGGAGGTGCTGTGGTACCCCTTGGACACGAAGACGTCCTGGGCGGCCCGCAGCAGCTGCGCGCGGCGTTCGCTCCTGGGCAGTCGGACCCGGCCCTCACCAGCGCTGTTCACCACGGCACCTCTCCTCGGCACATGTCGGTCATCCGTCAGTGGCCCGCTCTTGCGACCTGAACGAAGTTTACGGAAACCTGAATACAGTCTCCCAGCGTACGGGGGCGACAAACGCGGGTTCGAGTCACTGGGCACGCCACGGTACCTTGAGGGCGGGAATATGAAGGAGTTGTCTAGTGGTGTATGACCAGAACCGACCGGATGAGTCGCAGCGTCCGAGCGGGGAGGAACGGCCCGCCCGCAGGCGCATCGGCAGGTCCTGGGGACCGCCCGCCGAGGAGGCTCCCGAGCCCGCCGAGGAGGCGCGGCAGGGGATGGGCCAGGCGCCGGAGCAGTACCGGTTCGACCCGGACCGGGGACGCCGCCACCGCTACAGCGAGGACCCCACCGGGCAGGTGCCGAACGTGCCGGTGGAGATCGCCGAGACCGGCCCGATGGTCCCGGCCACGCGCCGTCCTTCGCCGGGCGAGCAGTTCGAGCCGATCCCGCCCGCCCCGCAGCATTCCCAAGCCCCCCAGAACTTCCAGGGCGAGCAGCAGTCCCCGTACGCCCCGCCGCCGCAGGAGCAGTCCATTCCCCAGCAGCAGGACTTCGGTGCGCCGCAGCAGCACCCGGGCTACAGCGCCCCGCCGATGCCCGGCGACTACGCCCCGCAGCAGCACCCCAACCAGGGCCCGCCGCAGCCGAACCAGGAGTTCGCGCCGCAAGGACAGGAGTTCGCGCCGCCAAGCGTGAACCATGAGTACAGTGCTCCGCCGAGCCAGGACTTCGGCGTGATGCCCGGCGCGAACCAGGAGTTCATGCCTCCGAGTGCGAACGGCTCCGCGCCCGCCGCGCAGGAGTACAGCGCGCCGCACGACCCGAACGCCGCCGCGCAGCAGTTCTACAGCGCCCCGCGCCAGCAGGTGCCGAGCGCGCCGCAGCCGAACCCGCAGTTCGGACCCTCGAACCAGGACTTCGGCGCGCAGCAGCCGCAGCAGGACTTCAGCGCCCCGCCCGGCATGAACCAGGAGTTCGCCCCGCCGAGCGCGAACGGCTCCGCTCCCGCCGTACAGGAGTTCAGCGCGACCCCGCAGGAGGCCCCGGCCCCGGAAGCTCCGCCGCACCAGACCGTGCAGCACCCGACCGCGCCGTCGCCGGTCCAGCCGCCCGCGCCGCAGCAGCACACCGGCCCGATCGAGGTTCCGCAGCAGGCCGCGCCCCCGGCCCCGAGTGCACCGACCCAGCCGCCGCTCGCGATCCCGAACGCGGAGCAGCAGACCGACCAGTTCCCGATCGTGCAGCAGCAGCAGCCGGTCACCGAGGTCTCGCCCGCCGCCGTCCCGAGCCCGCCGGTCACCGAGCAGGCCCCGCTGCGCACGGCTCCGGCGAACCGCCCGCCGCTGGCCGAGCCCACCCCTCCCGCGACAGTAGAGAAAGACGTGAACGACCCAGAATCCGCGCGCCTCGTCGACGCCGTCCGCCAGGTCCCCGGCGTCCGCGACGCCTTCCATGTGACCGCCCCCGACGGCAACTCCAGCCTGCGCCTCGAACTCGAGGAGGGCGTCGACCCCGACGAGGTCCACGCGGTCGTCTCGGCCGTCGTCGCCGAGCAGCGCGCGGTCGAGCCCGGCCCGCAGTCCGCCGACGAGCCGGAGGTCCACGACCACATCGAGCCCCCGTCCGCCGAGGTCGAGGTAGCGACCGTGGGCCCGGTCGAGCTGCGCCGCGTCGACATCGAGTCGGCCGGGCTCGAAGCCGAGGTGAGCGTGACGCTCGCCCTCGGCGACGCCGAGTCCACCGGCAAAGTCGCGGTCCCGCCGATCGACTGGCACATCCAGCACGCGGCCGCCGCCGCGACGGTCGAAGCCCTGCGCCCGCGCCTGGGCGCGAACGACGTGCGCGTCGAGGTCGAGCACGCCTCGATCGTCCCCACTGGGCCGGTGAAGACCGCCGTGGTCGTCATCCTGTGGCTCGACGGCCGCTCGGTGCGCCGCCTCTCGGGCGCCTCGGTGGTCACCGCCGAACGCTCCCGCGCGGTGGTTTCGGCTACTTTGAGTGCACTCGCTGGTGAAGTGACACACTAGGTTCCATGAAACGGGCACGGCTGGCAGAGGCGGGCGAGGTTCGCAGTCCCGCCCGCCCCCACCCGCCGTTCCCGGGCGCGGAGCACCAGCTCAGCCGCCGCCGCCTCTTCATCCGCCACACGGCGCCGACCGCGCCGGGCGCCGAACCGGCCGTGTTCGTGCACGGCCTCGGCGGTTCGGCGCAGAACTGGACGGACCTCGCCGACGCGCTCTCGGACCGGCTCATGACCGACGCGGTCGACCTGCCCGGGTTCGGGCATTCGGCCCCGGCCCCGCGCGTCACGGTCCCGCTCCTGGCGCAGGACGTGGCGGCGTGGATCATCGAGTCCGGCCGCGGCCCCGTGCACCTGGCGGGGCACTCGCTCGGCGGGGCCGTCGCGGTCTACCTGGCCGCGACCCGCCCGAACCTGGTGCGCACCTTGACGCTCGTCTCGCCAGCGATGCCGTTCGCGAACCCGCGCCGTTCGCACCAGTCCCGCTTCGTGCCGATGCTCGCGGTCCCGAAGATGGCCTGGTTCGCCGACCGGGCGATGCGCTCGCGCACCCCTGAGGAGGTCGTGGACGACATCGTCCTCGGCACCTGGGCCGATCCGGCGACGATCCACCCGCAGCGGCGCCGCGAGGCGATCGCCGAGGCCCGCCGCCGCCTGGCCGTCCCGTGGAACTCGCGCGCGTACATCCAGACCTACCGGGGCCTGATGGCCTCGTTCTTCCAGGCCTTCGTGCCCGGCACGCACTCGCTGTGGCGCCTCGCCCGGCACATCGAGTGCCCCGCGCTCGTCGTCTGGGGCAAGCAGGACCGGGTGATCGACGTGCGCCAGGCCCCGCCGACCGCGCTCGCGATCCCCGACTCGCGCCTGCTCATCCTCGACCAGACCGGCCACGTCGCGATGATGGAGCGCCCGCAGGCGGTCGCCCGCGCGATGACCGCGATGTTCGACGAGGCCCGAAGTCCCTTGAACCCTACTGATAACGCTTTGTCCGCATTGTGAACTAGAACGGCGCCACACGAGACTCAGGTGTCGGCCCCGCGGGGCTCCGTCTGTCTTAGACTCGCGGGGTGACTGAGGGACGGTTGGCACGGCTCAAGCGCATCCGCAGGCTCCGCAGGCGGCGCCGCTTCGTCTTCCTCGCCATCCTCGTCCTCGCCGCGAGCGCCGGACTGTACTTCGCCCTCAGCTCCGCCGACTCCGAGAAGCCGCAGGCGCTCGACGAAGACGAGCCGATCGCGTCGCCGACCACCGTGGCCGACCCCTCGCCCTCCGCCGAACCCTCCCCGTCCCCGCAGGTCGAAGCCGAGGTCACGCCCCCGCTGTACTTCTCCGGCACCGGCACCTGGACCTACGCTGAACCCGTGGACGACGCGGTCGTCGGCGACTCCGGGACCCTCCTGCAGTACGACGTCGCCGTGGAGAACGGCCTCGAGCTCGACGCCGCCGAGTTCGGCGCGTTCGTCTACGAGACCCTCGCCGACTCCCGCTCCTGGACCGCGGGCGGCGCCTGGCGCTTCCAGCAGGTCGCCGAGGGTGCGAGCGCCGACTTCACGGTCTACCTCGCCAGCCCCGAGCAGCGCGCCTACCTGTGCGGCTCCCAGAACACGACGGTCTCGTGCCGCAACGGCGACAACGTCGTCATCAACTCGGCCCGCTGGATCACCGGCGTCGGCCACTGGGACGGCACCCTCGACACCTACCGCCAGTACGCCGTGAACCACGAAGTGGGCCACCGGCTCGGGCACGGCCACGAGGTCTGCCCCTCTACCGGCGCGGTCTCCCCGGTGATGGCCCAGCAGACCTACCAGCTCGCGGGCTGCACCGGCAATGCCTGGCCCTACCCCGACGGATCGACCTACGTCTCCGGTCCCGTGGGCGACTACAACGGCCCCGACCTCCCGCCGGACGACTTCGTCGACCAGTAGCGTTCCACCATGCGGGACAAGCCATCCCATTTGCGTGAAGAACCGCACACCGGGCTTCCCAGTGGAATATCCAGCCCGTGGACATGCATTATTGAACATATGAGTTTGCCGCCGCTGGTCGAACCAGCCCCAGAGCTGTCGATTGACGAGGTGCGCCGCTATTCGCGCCACCTCATCATCCCCGACGTCGCCATGGACGGTCAGAAACGACTCAAGAACGCCAAGGTGCTCTGTGTGGGCGCGGGCGGCCTCGGGTCCCCCGCCCTGATGTACCTGGCCGCGGCCGGGGTCGGCACTATCGGCATCGCCGAGTTCGACACGGTCGACGAGTCGAACCTGCAGCGCCAGATCATCCACGGCCAGTCCGACATCGGCCGCCCCAAGTCCGAGTCGGCCGCCGCCACCGTGCGCGAGATCAACCCGTACGTCAACGTCGTCATCCACAACACGGTGCTCGACAACGACAACGTCTTCGAGATCTTCGAGCAGTACGACCTCATCGTCGACGGCACGGACAACTTCGCGACCCGCTACATGGTCAACGACGCGGCCGTCCTCCTCGGCAAGCCGTACGTGTGGGGCTCGATCTACCGCTTCGACGGCCAGGCCTCGGTCTTCTGGGCCGACCAGGGCCCGTGCTACCGCTGCCTCTACCCCGAGCCCCCGCCGCCCGGGATGGTCCCCAGCTGCGCCGAGGGCGGCGTGCTCGGCGTCCTGTGCGCCTCGATCGGTTCGATCCAGGTCACCGAGGCCATCAAGCTCCTCACCGGCATCGGCGACCCGCTGGTCGGCTCGCTCATGGTCTACGACGCGCTCGAGATGGAGTACCGCAAGATCAAGGTCCGCAAGGACCCCAACTGCGCGGTCTGCGGCCCCAACGCCACCGTCACCGAGCTCATCGACTACGAGGACTTCTGCGGTTCCGTGACCGACGAGGCCGCCGAGGCCGTCGTCGGCTCCACGATCACCCCGCGCGAGCTCGAGGCGTGGATCAAGGAAGGCCGAGACATCGACCTCATCGACGTGCGCGAGCCCGCCGAGTACGAGATCGTGCGCATCCCCGGCTCCCGGCTGATCCCCAAGGGCGACATCATCTCCGGTGCCGCGCTTGCCGATCTGCCGACTGAGCGGCAGGCGGTGTTCTACTGCAAGGCGGGCGTCCGCTCCGCCGAGGCGCTGGCCGCGGCGAAGGCCGCCGGCCTGAAGAACGCCGTCCACGTCCAGGGCGGCGTGCTCGGCTGGATCAACCAGGTCGACCCGAGCCTGCCCGCCTACTAGGGCAGACAGGAACGCAGGGCGTGCGGCTCCGGCCGCACGCCCTTTCCCGTGCCCCCGAGTGCACGGTTTGAATGCACGGTTTGGTTGCCTCAGTCGGATATGAGATTTCAAACCCCTGCTGATCAATGAATTCCCATGTTGAGGCATTGACTCTCACTTGACCGGTTCCGTAGCCTCGCAAGGATGATCCGCAAAAGCGAAGCATCCTCACGCCGCCTCACCCCCACCCGCCGCAACCTGCTGCGGATAGGCGTGCCCGCCGCGGCCGTCCTCGTGGGCGGCGGCGCCGTCGCCACGGTCGCCGCGAACGCCGACGACGAAGGCGGGATCGACTCGATCTTCGGCCCCTCCCGCGCCGAGCTCGAAGCCGACCTCAAGACCCGGATCGACGAGTACCTCGCGGGCACCGGCACCGAGATCGCGGCCTCCGTCGCCGTCGCCCGAGGCGACCTGCGCCTCGACTACAACGCCGCACAGACCCACATCACCGCCTCCATCGCCAAGGCCGAGATCCTCGCGATGGTCCAGCAGTACTGGGGCTCGGTCGACGCCATCCCCGAAGACCAGCGGGAAGACCTGCAGCGCATGATGACCGAGTCCGACAACGGCTCGGCCAGCGCCCTCTACAACTACCTCGGCGGCGTCGTCGCCCTCGAAGCCGCCCACGAGCGCTTCGGCCTCGAAGACACCACGGTCGACCCCGAGGGCCGCTGGGGCGTCGGCTGGACCAGCGCCGCCGACCAGCTCACCGTCCTCGACATCAACCTCTACGAAGGCGTCCTCACCGCCGAGCAGGCGGACCTCGCCCGCGAGCTCATGGGCTCGGTCGTCGAAGAGGACGCCTGGGGCGTCTCGGCCGCCGCCAAGGAAGGCGAGGCGGTCTGGCTCAAGAACGGCTGGGACGTCGAGTCGCAGCTGGACGGCCTCTGGGTCGTCAACTCGATCGGCGTCCTCGGCGGCGACGGCGACGACCCGGTCAAGCTCGCGGTCCTCACCAGCGGCGCCGTCGCCGAGGCCGAGGGCATCCCGGTCGTCGAGGAGATCGCCAAGCTCGCCCGCGAGGTCATCGAGACCGCATAGCGTTCCGGCCCAAGCGAATCCAGTGGGCACCCGGCAGCGTCCGGGTGCCCACTGGACAAGTCGCGAGACCGTTTCATAGTCTTGCGCCATGACCCAAGCCCCCGAACGGCATCCCTTCATCCCCTCCCGGCGCACGCTCCTGCGCGCAGGCGTCCCGGCCGCCGTCGCCCTCGCCGGAGGCACGGCCCTCTTCGGCGCCTCGGTCGCCTCCGCCGCGGGCCCCACCGACGCCGAGCTCTCCACTGAGCTCGCCGGCCGCATCCGGACCTACCTGGCCACCACGGGAACCCAGACCATCGCCTCGGTCGCCGTCTCGCGCGGGTCCCGCCTGGTCACGGTCAACAAGACCAAGATCCACGACACCGCCTCCATCGTGAAGATGGAGATCCTCCTGATGCTGCTGGAGAAGTACAACGGCATCAGCGCGATCCCGTCCGACATCCGCGAGCACGCGCGGCAGATGATCATCTGGTCCAACAACGACTCGACCACCAAGGTGTACAACCACCTCGGCGGCTGCAGCGCCCTGTCGGCGGCCCACGTCCGGTACGGCCTGCAGTACACGAAGGCCTCCGCGGACTGCCGCTGGGGCCTGACCACGACCAACGCCACCGACCAGCTGAAGGTCATCGGGAACCTGCTCTACAAGGGCCGCCTGACGCAGGCCGAAGTGGACCACGCGCGCTGGCTCATGGGCGGCGTCGCGTCCTCGCAGGCGTGGGGGATCAGCGCCGCCGCGAAGACCGGCGAGAAGGTCTGGATCAAGAACGGCTGGGACTCCCGGACCTCGCTCGGGGGCCTGTGGGTCGTGAACTCGTGCGGCGTCATCAACGTCCCGAACCAGACCGCGATCCGCATGGCGATCCTGACCAGCAAGGCCCCCAACTACACCAAGGGCGTCGCCATCGTCAAGGAGATCGCCAAGCTGACGCGCACGGTCATCAACAAGGCCGTCCTCTAGACACGCAGAAGCGGCCCGGACCTCTCGGTCCGGGCCGCTTCGCTATCGCCTAGTACCGGTAGTGGTCCGGCTTGTAGGGCCCTTCCACGTCCACGCCGATGTAGTCGGCCTGCTTCTTCGAGAGCGTCGTCAGCTTGACACCGAGCGCGTCGAGGTGGAGGCGGGCGACCTCTTCGTCGAGCTGCTTCGGCAGCGTGTAGACGCCGATCGGGTACTGGTCGAGCTTGGTGTGCAGCTCCATCTGGGCGAGGACCTGGTTCGTGAAGCTGTTGCTCATCACGAAGCTCGGGTGGCCGGTCGCGTTGCCAAGGTTGAGCAGGCGGCCCTCGCTGAGCACGATGATCGAGTGCCCGGCAGCGCCGTTCACACCCGCGAACTGCCACTCGTGGACCTGCGGCTTGACTTCGAGCTTCTTGACGCCCGGCTCGGCGGCGAGCCCGGCCATGTCGATCTCGTTGTCGAAGTGGCCGATGTTGCCCACGATCGCCTGGTGCTTCATGCGGCGCATGTGGTCGATCGAGATGATGTCGCGGTTGCCGGTGGTCGTGATGAAGAGGTCCGCGTACTCCACGGCGTCTTCGAGCGTCAGCACCTGGTAGCCGTCCATGGCCGCCTGCAGCGCGCAGATCGGGTCGACCTCGGTGACGATGACGCGGGCGCCCTGGCCGCGCAGCGCCTCGGCCGAGCCCTTGCCGACGTCGCCGTAGCCGCAGACCACGGCGGTCTTGCCGCCGATGAGCACGTCGGTGGCGCGGTTGATGCCGTCGGGCAGCGAGTGGCGCACGCCGTACTTGTTGTCGAACTTCGACTTGGTCACAGAGTCGTTCACGTTGATCGCCGGGAACGGCAGGCGCCCGTCGCGCTCCAGCTCGTAGAGGCGGTGCACGCCGGTGGTGGTCTCCTCGGTGACGCCCTTGACCGCGGCGCACTTGCGCGAGAACCGGGTCGCGTCCTCCTTGATGGAGCGGGCGAGCAGCGCCAGGACGACGCCTTCCTCTTCGCTCTCGGCGGTCGAGAGGTCCGGCACGACGCCGTCGGCCTCGTACTTGGCGCCGTTGACCACGAGCATCGTGGCGTCGCCGCCGTCGTCGAGGATCAGGTTCGGCTCCCGGTCGCCCCAGTCGAGGGCGCGCTCGGTGCACCACCAGTACTCTTCGAGGGTCTCGCCCTTCCACGCGAACACCGGGACGCCCTGCGGCGCTTCGGGGGTGCCCTGCGGGCCTACCGCGATCGCGGCGGCTGCGTGGTCCTGAGTGGAGAAGATGTTGCACGAGGCCCAGCGGACCTCGGCGCCGAGCGCGGTGAGCGTCTCGATGAGCACGGCGGTCTGGATCGTCATGTGTAGGGACCCGGTGATGCGGGCACCCTCCAGCGGGCGGGACGCGCCGTAACGCTCGCGCAGGGCCATGAGGCCGGGCATCTCGTGTTCGGCCAGGCGGATCTCGTGGCGGCCGAAGTCGGCCAGCTTGAGGTCGGCAACCTTGTAGTCGTCGGCACGCAGCGTGTTCGTCATGGCAGAAATGCTACGCGTCGCGCCTCGCAGACCTGAAGAACGCCACCGCGGCGGCAGCGTGGAGCACTGCGGCGCACGCCACGGAAAAAAATTTTCCAGCAACGCGTGTTTCGGCTTGACACTGCCGAGGCTGTGGGTAATATTGCAGATACACAGCGTCACGGAGATGCGGAGGGCCCAAAGGGTCCGGAACCGTCACCGAGGCGCCGGGGAATACCAAACCGGGGGGAGTGCCGGGCGGTCTGGGGTGGCCGCCCGGCACATTTTTGTGTCTTCTGTAAATCGATTGCGCGCCTTCCCGATCTGCGGGATGGTCATGGCGTGAGCAACCCTGACATCGAGATCGTCCCGATCGATCCCCTCGACCGCGACATGGTCGCCGGCTGGATCGGCACCCAGCGAGCCGTCGTCGCGCACGACCAGCCCGGCGAGCCGCTTCCCAGCCCCGCGTTCCAACGCCTGCGGCTCCTGCTGTGGCCTGACTCACTGAATGTCGAGCGGTACGTGGCCGTCCAAGGCGGCGAGGTCGTCGGCTCCCTCCAGTACTCGATGCCGACCCAGGACAACCAGCACCTGCTGGAACTCGAACTCGACGTGCGTCCGGACCGCCGCCGCCAGGGCATCGGCACCGCCCTCGTCGAGTTCACCGAGCGCCGCGCCGCCGAGCTCGGCCGCGACACGGTCCTCGCCTTCGCCGTCGACTCCCTCCCCGGCTGCCCGCAGTTCGACCACTCCGGCCAGCACTTCGCCAAGGCCCGCGGGTACAAGACCGTCGACCAGGAGATCCACCGCCGCAACGACCTCACCGTCGTCAGCGACGACGAACTCGGGAAGCTCTACGCCGACGCATGGCAGAAGGCCGCCGGATACGAACTGGTGCAGTGGACCGGCGCCTGCCCCGACGAGGTCATCGACGGGTACGCCGCGCTCAACGAGCGCATGTACACCGACCCGCCCATGGGCGAGGAACTCGACATCCGGCCCGCGACCTACGACGCCGCGCGCATCCGCAACCTCGAATGGACGACCGCCGAGCGCGGCCAGGCCCGGTTCATCTCCGCGGTCGTGCACGTCGAATCCGGCGAGGTCGCCGGCATGTCGGGCCTCGGCACCGTCCCCGGCGAGGAGCTGCACGCCTGGCAGGAGGACACGATCGTCGAGGAGAAGCACCGCGGCCACCGCCTCGGCATGATCCTCAAGATCGCCAACCAGCGCCTCCTCCGCAGGTACCGTCCGCAGATCCGGTACATCCACACCTGGAACGCCGAGGTCAACGACCACATGATCGCCATCAACGAGGCCATGGGCTACCGCGCCCTGTGCCGCGACCTCGACGTGCAGAAGAAGCTCTCGTAGTACGCGAGTTCCCGCGTTGCAATGGGAAACCGGCCCCGTGCTCAGCGCGGGGCCGGTCTTTCGCTTTGTGGCGCTTACGCGCTCGCGATGAACAGCTCGCCCGTGCCGCTCGCGGTGATCGACCCGGCCGTGCCCGCCGAGAACGCCGCGCGGCCGGGGGAGAGGGCCACCTCGCCCTCGTCGTCCGCCACGGTGACGTTCCCGCCCGTGCTCAGGCAGATCCGGGGGCCGTCGATCGCGATCTCGACCGGCTCGCCCGTGAGCTCGACGCGGCGCAGCGCGAAGTCCGCGATCGGGACCGGCCACGAGCGCACCGCGCCCGCGTCCTCGATGAGCGCGCGCGGTTCGTCGATCGCGTTGAAGTCCAAGACCCGCAACAGCTCCGGCACGTCCACGCGCTTGTTCGTCAGACCGCCGCGCAGCACGTTGTCGCTCGCGGCCATGATCTCCACGCCGAAGCCCTTGAGGTACGCGTGCAAGTTCCCCGCGGGCATGTACACGCCCTCGCCCGGCTGGAGCGTGATGTGGTTGAGCAGCAGGCTCACCAGGACGCCCGGGTCGTCCGGGTAGGAGCGGGCCAGGTTCACCAGGTCCGCCGCGTCGTCCGTCGCGAGCTCGGCAGCCGCTTTCGCGGCCGCGTCGATGATCCCGCGGCACTCCTCGCGGCCCAGCCCCAGCAGGTCCGGGACGGCCCGGCGCAGCCCGGCCTTCGGGTCGCGCAGCGTCGCCACGAGCGATTCGAGCTCGGGGACGCCGAGCGCCTCGATGTCGGCCGCGGCCGCGAGCGGGTCGCGGAAGCCGCACATCGCGCGGAACTCGGTGAGCGCCACCAGGAGTTCGGGCTTGTGGTTGTCGTCCACGTAGTTGCGGTAGGCCGCGTCGATGCCGATGCGCAGCTCGCGCTGGTGGCCCGAGTTGGCCTGGCGCAGGTTCGGGTGCGCCTGCAGCGACAGGGGCTTCCCGGCCGCGAGGAGCTTCAGCAGGAACGGGAGCTTCGGGCCGAAGCGGTCGAGCGCGCGCTGGCCGAGCATCCGGGCGGGGGCGGACGCGATCGCGTCGTCCAGGGGGCGGCCGTCGTGGAGCGTCGAGGGGGCGCTGTGGTGGGCCCCGAGCCATTCCTCCGCTTCGGGGAGGTCGGCCGGCACCTCCCGGCCCTGCAGCCGGGCGATGTCGACTTGCGATCCCCACGCGTAGTTGCGGATGACACCGTAGAGCCCCTGCACCGCCGCTCCTCACTGTTCGGGTTGAAGGCCTCAACTCTAGCCGCCCTGCCCGTGCGGCCCGCCAGTGCGGCCGCCCCGAGCGCGGGACGCGGCGGGCCGCGGACGGCTAGGCCGTCCGCGGCCCGAGACATGTTGCGGCCCTTGCGGTCCCGCTAGTCCGATCCGAGGGTCGCGTCCTTCATCTCGGAGACGGCCGGGACGCGCATCGGGTCGAGGCCGTGGGCGAGCGCCAGGTACACCGAAGCGAAGTCGGGGACGGCGATGAGCGACGCGAGCCGCTCCAGCGAGCAGCCGCCTTCGGCGGGGAGCACGTCGCAGCGGACGCCGCGGCGGGCGGCCAGGTCGGCGACGGCGTCGGCGCGGCGCACGTCCGGCTTGGGGCCGGTCTCGTCGCCGTCGAGGCCGTCGTCGCGCATGAGCACGATCCGCAGCCGCGTCAGCTGGTCGTCGTCGGTGGGGTCGGCGAAGATGTCGGTCTGGCCCTCGGCGAGCGAGCCGAACACGCCGTCGAGGAGGCCGACGCGGCCGCGGCCGACCTCGCCGAGCTCGCCGGAGACGACCGGGTAGCGGGAGTTCGCGGCGAGCATGTCGCCGAAGCGGCGGGCCGCGACGCCCGCGAGCGGGCTCGAACCCCACACCACGGGAATCGACCCGGCCAGGTTCATCGCGAGCTCCTTCGCCGGGTTGACGTACGCGTCGGCGTCGGGACGGCAGCGCTCGGCGTCCTCGTCGAGGCGCCTGGCGGTCTCGGCGATGTCGGCCTCGACGAGGCTCACGAGCCCGAGTTCCCTGGCGGCCATGAGGACCGGGACGGCGAGCGCCCACAGGCTCAGGCGCGCGGGGGCGCGGCGGGGGACCGCTACGAACGAGGCGCGGGCCCTCTCGGCGAGGGCCTGGAGCTCCGAGTCGGGGGCGCCGATGGCGACCAGGCGCGCGCCGCGGCGGGCGGCGGCCTCGGCGGCGGCGAGCGCCTCGGGGCTGCGGCCGGAGGCCGAGACGGCGATGACGACGTCGGCGGCGCCGACCCAGCCGGGGACGCCCGCGGACCGGTGTCCGAGGATCGGCACGGGGCAGCGGGGCCCGGCCACGGTGGCGAGGATGTCGCCGGTGCGCGCGGCGGTGCCGACGCCCGCGACGACGACCGCCCGGGGGCGGCCCTCCTCGGCGAGCGCGGTGAGGCCCGCGTCGGCGGCGAGCGCCGCGGACTCGCGGAGCTGCGGTCCGGCGGAGGCGAGCGCCCACAGGGCGCCGCCGGGCCGGATCGACTCGCTCAGGTCGCCTTCGATGCGTCGCTCGTCGGGGAGCCGGTCGCCGGTGATCCCGGCGATGCCGTCGTCCTCAAGACCCATGCTGTAACTCCTCCTTGGCCTGCGGCCCTAGGCGGTTCGCTTCGTTGCCGGGGTGCCTCTGCGTGCGAGGCGGCTATTCCGGGCCGTCGTCGAGGAGCATCACGGGGATGCCGTCCTCGACCCGGAAGACCTTGGCGCACTCCGAGCAGGTGAGCGCGTTCGCCTCGCGGTCGTACGAGAGCGGGGCGTGGTGGGGCTCGGGGCAGCGCAGCAGTTCGAGGAGCACTGGCTTGGGCGCGGTGGCGGGCATGGGCTAGTTCCTTACGGTGCGGAGGATGTCGTCCCGCAGCCGCTCCATGGACGCCTGGTCGGGGCCCTCGGCGTTGAGGCGCAGCAGCGGTTCGGTGTTGGACGGGCGCAGGTTGAACCAGGAGCCGTCTTCGAGGGTGACGGTGAGGCCGTCGAGGCGGTCGGTCGTGACCCCTTCTCGCGCAGCGTACTGCGCGGCGACCTCTTCGATCTTGGCGTGCGGGTCGGCGACTTTCGAGTTGATCTCGCCGGAGGGCGTGTAGCGCACGAACGCGTCGGAGATCTCCTTGGCGGTCAGGTCGCTCTCGCCCACGGCGGCGAGGACGTGCATCGCGGCGAGCATGCCGGTGTCGGCGAACCAGAAGTCCTTGAAGTAGTAGTGCCCGGAGTGCTCGCCGCCGAAGACCGCGTCCTCCTCGGCCATGACGGCCTTGATGTAGGAGTGGCCGACGCGGGTGCGCAGCGGGCGGCCGCCGTGCTCGGCGATGAACTCGGGGACGGCCTTCGAGGTGATGAGGTTGTGGCACACGGCGGAATCGGGGTGCTTGCCGAGTTCGCGGACGGCGATGAGGGAGGTGATCGAGGACGGGGTGACCGGCTCGCCGTCGGCGTCGACCACGAAGCAGCGGTCGGCGTCGCCGTCGAAGGCCAGGCCGAGGTCGGCGCCGACCTCCCTGACGCGGGCCTGGAGGTCCACGATGTTCGCCGGTTCGAGGGGGTTGGCCTCGTGGTTGGGGAAGGAGCCGTCGAGCTCGAAGTAGAGCGGGTCGATCTCGAGGGGGAGCGCGGCGAGAAGCTGGTCGCCGAGGACGGCGGGGACGGTGTATCCGCCCATGCCGTTGCCCGCGTCGACCACGATCTTGAGCGGGCGGATGCCGGAGAGGTCCACGAGTTCGCGCATGTAGGAGGCGTACGCGGCGAGGAAGTCCTCGCGCTCGACCGTTCCGGGCTTCGCTGCGGCCGGTGCCGGTTCGCCGTCGAGGATCGCCTGGGCCGCGTCGCGGATGTCGGCGAGGCCCGTGTCGAGGCCGATCGGGCGGGCCGCCGGGAGGCACATCTTCAGGCCGTTGTACTCGGCCGGGTTGTGGCTCGCGGTGAACATCGCGCCGGCGACGTCGCGCTTCCCGGCGATGAAGTACAGCATGTCGGTCGAGCAGAGCCCGGCCTCGATGACATCGGCTCCGGCGCTGGTCGCGCCGCGCGCGAAGGCCTCGGCGAAGCCGGGTCCGGAGTCGCGCATGTCGTGGCCGACGGCCCAGGTCGTCTCACCCGTGACGGCCACTGCGGCCGCGCCGATGGCCTCCATGACCTCGGGGGTGAGTTGCGAACCGACGAGTCCGCGCACGTCGTAGGCCTTCACGAAATCGCTGAGTTTGGGAGCCACTCAGTTGCCGCCTTTCCGGTGTTGCGGGTCCGGTGGGGAGACGTTCGGCACCCTCGCCAAGGCCACCCCGTGACGAGACTAGCGCTGTAGGTCCTCGTCGCCGGACACCACCCGGAGGTGACGCCGGGCACCGACCTGGGGCGCGGCGGGGCGGAGCCCTTGGCGCTGAGACGCATCGGGCTCGTCGTACCGGCTGCCCGTCATGGGCGCCGGTTCGGCAGGCTCGATCTCGTGCCTCTCGCCCACGGCGGCCTCCCGCACGGCGTTGGCCAGGGCGACCAGGTCGTCGTCGGTGGGCATGGGCACCGTGTAATCGCCTTGATGGCGGACCAGTTCCCAGCCGTGGGGAACGGTGAGGCGCCGGGCATGCGCATCACACAGGTCATAGCTATGGGGTTCCCGCGTTGTTGAAAGCGGGCCGACCACAGCCGTCGAATCCGAGTAGATATATGTCAAAGTGGCCACCGCAGGCTGGCGGCAGCCGTTCCGGGAGCAACGCCGATCCGACCTCACCCCACGAAACTACCACTCGCGGTGGCGAAGTCAGCGGCGCTGAACTGTGGTCCGATGCGGAATTGTCCGGATCGGGATCGCGGGGCCCGAATTCGTCGGTGGCGGAGGCTAAGGTTTTCCCATGCGCAGAGATCGACACGGACGGGGGATGCGGGGGCCGCTGGCGCCCCGGGCACTGCCGCTGCGTCGCACGCCCGTCGAGAAGTTCGACGCGCTCGTGATGGATTCAGTGGTCGAGATCGAGCGGCACCTGGCGGAGTCCCTGGGGTCGAAGTTCACCGATCTGCGGCACATCGAGTTCGCTGTGGACGAAGTGCCGCCCGAGTCCCAGGCCTATGACGCCGACATCGTGGAGGACCACGGGGTGGCGCTCTCGCGGCTGTACCCGGCGCAGCCGGGCACGGTCGCCGCTTCGCCGCGGATCGTGCTGTACCGCAGGCCGATCGAGCTGCGGGCCGAGGGCAAGGCCGAGATGGAGTCGCTGGTGCGCTCCGTCCTGGCCGAGCAGCTCGCGTCCCTGCTGAACCTGCCGCCCGAGGACCTGGAGTTCTAGTGCTGTGAACGGCGCAGGGGCGGGACTCCGATGTCCCGCCCCCGCCGCTCGCTCGTAGGGATGTGCCTATGCGGCGACCGGAATGCGCTCCTGCACGACCGGTTCCTCCGCGAGTCCGCCGATCGGAGCGGGCAGGCCGCCGACCAGTTCCTCCAGCAGGCCGACCTGGCCGCCGATGCCGCTCCCGACCAGGACGGGCTCGGTGTGGCGCTGCTCGGCCGCGAAGACGACCTCCGTCGCCAGCGCGGGGTTGATCATCGGGCTCGGGAAGCACACCACCACCGGCAGGCGCTCCGTGCGCCGCCGTGCCGCTTCGCGCGCCTGGCGTTTGATCTTGCGGCGCTCCCGTTCGGAGAGCCCGCCCCAGATGCCGAACCGCTCATCGTGGTCGAGTGCGTACTGCAGACAGTTCTCTTTGACCTCGCACCGCGCGCAGATGCGTTTCGCATCCCGCGTGGACCCCCCTTTTTCGGGGAAGAACGCCTCCGGATCGGTCTGCGCGCACAATGCGCGAGCCTGCCACTCCGGAACGTTACCCAACAGGTCGGCCAAGTAGTCACGGCCGTCCATATGCGTCCGCCTCCTCGTTCGCGCACCGGCAGAACCGGTGCTCCCCCCTTGCAATCACTTGCGCTGCACCGGGATGCGGGACGGCGGGCTGGACGCGTCCCCTCCCCTGAAACGCGTACGGCCGTGCTGCGGACGAGCCGGTCGTCCGCTGTCGCCTTGTCCTGCATGGTGTGCTTCTGTGGTGAAGCCCGGTGCCCGCGGGCGGCCTGTAGATGGGGCCGCACCGCCATTACTCGTCGCTATGGACGATGAGTGCTCATCGCTATTCGGTCACGGTTCGATATCAGACGATAGCGCACAGTGAACTGAATGATGGAAGGACCCCTCAGACTCACGCTTGTGGGGGACTTAACTTGACAGGCTCTGGAGTGGAGGATCGCTCGCGAGTTCCGTTCCATCGCACGAAGACCAGGCCGATACCGGCCAAGGTCAGCCACACCGCGTCGAGCAGGAGTCGCTCCACGGCGGCGCGCGTGTCGATGAAGACCTGTCCTTCCTCAGCCAACTGCCTGGCTTCGTCGAATCCGTACCGGGCTGCCGACAGCGCCAGCAGTACACCGATAACGATGTAGCAGACGTAAACGAGACGGGTAACGCGAACTGTCACCCGTCCGGGTCGCGTGTCGGGCGCCAGGAAGGCCGCAACTGCTGGCAGGGCGACCGGGACGATCGAGAAGAGGGTGCCGCGGGCCTCGTCGGTGAAGCCGATCCCGGCGGCGCGGCGGATCGTGTCGTCGCGCGGGTCGAGGCCGACCCCGAACAGCCACTGGGACAAGGCGACACCGATGAACACCAGTGCGCACGCGAGCAGGACGGCCGCGATGACCGCACGTTGGCGGGACCCGAGCTTCATGGCGCCATTAGACCAGATCGGTTCTATTGGCCTGCTTGAGTTCCTCGACCAGGCCCTTCACTTCCTGGGCCCGGTCCCGGGGGCACACCAGGAGCGCGTCGGGCGTGTCGACGATGATGAGGTCGTCGACGCCGACGGTGGCGACGAGCCGCCCGGCGGCCGGGACGACCACGTTCCGCTTCGACTCGGTGAGGATCGTCTGGCCCGAGCCCTTGGGCTCGACGATGACGTTCCCGAACTTGTCGTTGGCCGGGAGCACCTGGCCGAGCGTGTCGTAGTCGCCCACGTCGTGCCATTCGAAGTCGCCGGGGACGACGCCCACCTTGCCCGCGGCGGCCGCGGGCTCCATGACGGCGTAGTCGATCGAGATCTTCTCCAGGGTCGGCCACAGCTGCGCGAACAGGGCCTCGCGGCGGTTGGAGTCCCACGCGGCGGCGAGGGTGCGCACCGCGTCGTGGAGCGCGGGGCGGTGGCGCTTGAGCTCGGCGAGGTAGGCGTCGACGCGCCACACGAACATGCCGGCGTTCCACAGGTAGTTCCCGGCCGAGACGTACTCGACGGCCGAGACCTGGTCGGGCTTCTCGACGAACGCCCCGAGCTGGTAGCCGGGGCCCACGGGCGGGCCGAGCCGCAGGTAGCCGAAGCCGGTGTCGGGGCCGGTGGGGGTGATCCCGATGGTCATGAGCAGGCCCGTGGAGGCCAGCTCCATGGCCTTCTGCACGGTCTTGGCGAAGGCCTCGCCGTCGAGCACGAGGTGGTCGGCGGCGAAGGAGCCCATGATCGCGGTCGGCTCGCGCTCGGCGATGACGGCGGCGGCGAGGCTGATCGCGGCGGCGGAGTCGCGCGGGGAGGGCTCGACGAGGATGTTGTCGCCGGGGACCTCGGGGAGCTGGCGGGCCACGTCCACCGCGTGCGCCGCGCCGGTGACCACGTAGACGTGGTCCGGGTCGGACAGCAGCCGGGCGCGTTCGACCGTGGACTGCAGCAGCGACGAGTCAGTGCCCGTGAGGGGCAGCAGGAACTTGGGTCGTTGCGCGCGAGACAGGGGCCAGAGCCGGGTTCCGGAACCGCCCGCGGGGACCACCGCGTGAAGCATGCCAATAGTCTTGCATGCCGCTCCCACGTGCCCGTTCACCACCTGCGGCGGGCCCTTCGGAGTGACACGCCGGTTGCGGCGGCGTGAAGAACGGGGCAACTCCGACAGGTCCTGAATGATGATACCGGTTTCTATAGCGCTTGCCTCGAGAGGCAGACTGGACCCGATCCCGATCCTTGAGGAGACCGCATGTCCATCCGCTTCGACGAAGCCGCCCTCACCTGGCACCTCACCGGGGCCGGGCGCTCCTACGTCGTCGGCGTCCACGACGGCCTGCCCCGCCAGCTGCACTGGGGCCCCGCGATCCCTGACGCGGCCGCCGCGTCGCTCGCGGTCGAGTGGCGCGAGGCCTACTCGTGGGACGACCGGCTCCACACCGGCGCCGAACTCCTCGGCGAACTCGGGCCCCAGTTCGCGACCCCGTCCCTGCAGCTGCGCCATCCCGACGGCGCCAAGGGCTTCGCCTGGCACTACGCCGACCACACGATCGACGAGGACCACCTGGCGATCCGGTTCACCGACCGCGACCTCGCACTGACCTTGCACTACCGGCTGTGGGACACCGGCGTCCTCGACCGGTGGGCCTCCCTCGACGCCTCGTCCCCGGTCGAACTCACCCGCTTCGACGCCGCCGCCTGGACCCTCCCGCACTGGGACGACTACCGGCTCTCCCACCTCAGCGGCGAATGGGCCGCCGAATGGCAGCTGCGGCGCACCCAACTGCCGGTCGGCGAGACCGCGATCGGCTCCCGGCGTGGACTCACCGGCCACCAGTCGAACCCGTGGACCGCCGTCGACGACGGCACCGCGACCGAGATCGCCGGCACCGTCTACTCCACCAACCTCGCCTGGTCCGGCTCGTGGCGCGTCCTGCTCCGCCGCTCCGCCCAGGGCCGCGTGTCGATCACCGGCGGCGCCGGGCACGAGGGCCTGCGCTGGACCCTCCGCGCGGGCGAGACCTGGACGACCCCCGTCTACTCCGGGCTCTGCACCCACGACGGTTTCGGCGGCGCCTCGCGCGCCTGGCACGAGCACCTGCGCCGCCACGTCATGCCCACCCCCGAAGAGGACGCGCCCGTCCTCTTCAACTCCTGGGAAGCCGTGTTCTTCGACGTGGCCGAAGCGAAGCAGCTCCCGCTCGTCGCGCTCGCCGCGCGCATCGGCTGCGAGCAGTTCGTCGTCGACGACGGCTGGTTCGGCAAGCGCGTCACCGACAACGCCGGGCTCGGCGACTGGCAGCCCAATCCCGACCGCTTCCCCGAGGGCCTCGGGCCGCTCATCGACGCCGTGCACGCCACCGGCATGAAGTTCGGCATCTGGGTCGAACCCGAGATGTGCAACGCCGACTCCGACCTCCACCGCGCCCACCCCGACTGGGTCCACCACCAGGCCGGACGCGACCGCACCGAACTGCGCCAGCAGCTCGTACTCGACTACGGCCGCCCCGAAGTCGCCGCCTGGGCCTACGCCTGGCTCGACGACCTGTTGAGCGCCAACGACATCGACTACGTCAAATGGGACCACAACCGGCCCTGGACCGAAGTCGGCCGACCCGACTCCACCGACCCCGACCGGGCCTGGTTCGAGCACGTCCAAGCCGTCTACTCCATCAAAGAACGCCTGCGCGCCAAGCACCCGAACGTGCGCATCGAAGGCTGCGCGGGCGGCGGCGGCCGCGTCGACCCCGGCATGCTCCGCTTCGTCGACCAGGTCTGGACCTCCGACAACACCGACGCGGGCGACCGCGTCAACATCCAGTACGGCTTCAGCCAGGCCTACCCGGCGCGCGCCATGGACACCTGGATCACCGACGAGCCCAGCGGCTTCAACCAGCGCACCACCTCCCTGCGGTTCCGCTTCCACGTCGCCAGCGCCGGCGTGCTCGCCGTGGGCGGCAACCTCACCGAGTGGACCGAAGCCGAACTCGACGAGGCCGCCGAGCATGTGGCGCACTACAAGCGGCTGCGGCCGGTCGTCCAGCACGGCGTCCAGTACCGCCTCGGCGACCCGGAGACCTCGCCGCTCACCGGCGTCCAGTACGTGCACGGCGACCAGATCGCGGTCCTGGCGTTCAAGACCCCGCACCACTGCAACCGGCCGCTCGCGCCGCTGCGGCCCCAAGGCATCGCGGCCGACTCGCGCTGGCGCGACGAGGACACCGGCGAGATCCATTGGGGAGCGACACTGAACGTGCTCGGGCTGCCACTGAAATGGGGCAACGCCGACTGGGACTCGGCGATCCTCCGCTTGCGCAGAGTGGAATAACGAACCCACGCTGTTACGGCTCAATGGACGGACACGGTAAGTAATTGACCTGGTCCGAACGGTTGAGGTGAGCAGTATCTCGTGAATTGACCGGTTGGCCGCCCTTAGGAAATTTGCACCGCTGCCCTAGACTCCACGCTGTTCCGCCCGAACAATCAGATCGAACGACATCAATAGGAGTTACCCCGTGGCTTACCAGCCCGCCCCCGCCCCCATGCAGCAGTCCGTCCCCGTCAAGCAGGGCAACGGCTTCGGCGTGACCGCGCTGGTGCTCGGCATCGTCGCGCTCGCCGGGTTCTGGATCCCGCTCGTCAACGTCGTGAGCATCATCATCGGCGTCATCGCCCTGATCTTCGCCATCATCGCCCTGGCCAAGGCCGGTTCGCGCGGCGGCAAGGGCAAGGGCACCGGCGGCACCGGCCTAGTGCTCGCGGTGCTCGCGATCGCAGGTTCCATCGTGTGGAACATCGTCGTCGTGGACATGCTCCAGGAGGGCGCCGACACGCTCAAGGAAGACTCGATCCAGGAATGCGTCGAGGCCGGCGAAGGCCTGCTGACCGAAGCCGACTGCGAGGCCGAATGGGACCGCCTCGAAGACGAGCTCCAGTAACCTGAGCAACCGCAAGGGCCGCAGCGGAATCGCTGCGGCCCTTCGTCATCCGTCTAGAACAGCCTCGGCTGGCTCTCGTCCACAGCCCCGCGCAGGTCGTCGTAGTCCAGGACCACGCACCGGATGCCGCGGTCCTCGGCGAGCACGCGCGCCTGCGGCTTGATGGCCTGGGCGGCGAACACGCCGTCGACCGGGGCCAGGAGCGGGTCGCGGTTCAGCAGCTCCAGGTACCGGGTCAGCTGCTCGACGCCGTCGATCTCCCCGCGCCGCTTGATCTCCACGGCCACGTGCTTCCCGTCCGAGTCGCGGCACATGAGGTCCACCGGCCCGATCGCGGTGGGGTACTCCCGGCGCACCAGCGACCAGCCCTTCCCCAGCGGCGCGGTGTCGGCGGCCAGCAGCTCCTGCAGGTGCGCCTCGACGCCGTCCTTCTGCAGTCCCGGGTCGACGCCCAGTTCATGGCTCGAGTCGTGGAAGACCTCTTCGATCGTGATCTTCAACTGGTCCCCGGTCTTCTTCGACGTGACCGTCCACTCGGTCGCGCCCTCGACCACCGTGCACGGCGGCGTCATCCAGTTCAGCGGCTTGTACGACCCCCCGTCGGCATGCACCAGCACGCTCCCGTCGGCCTTCCAGATGATCAGCCGGGTCGCCATGGGCAGATGGGCCGCGAGGCGCCCCGTGTAATCGACTTGGCACCGTGCCACCAACAAACGCATGGCAAGCACCCTACCCGTGCCGCTTGGTGCGCTCGGCCAAGCCGGTGCCGAGTGGGACGAGCGGAACGGGCCCCTGCCGGTGGCGGGGGCCCGTTCGGGGTTCAGGTGTTTAGCGGATGGTGTGCACGATCGCGTCGAGCGCTTCGAAGGGGATGGACGGGGGTTCGGTGGTGCCCAGGGACTCGGCTCCGACTCCTACGGCCCAGCCGTCGGCGGCGCGGTATTCGAACGAGGTCGGGCCCGGGCGGATGGTCACGGAGTCGCGGTGCACCAGGCCGGTCGAGTCGTCGAGCTGGGTGTACTCGCAGGAGAAGTCGGTGCAGTTCGCGTAGTGCTCGGCCGGTTCCTGGGAGGCGCCGCCGTCGCCGGGGGAGTCGAGGGGGGTCACCTGGAGGAAGAACCTGACCTGCTCGCCGCCGTTGACCGTCGCGTCGGCGTAGGCGACGCGCGTGTTGTCGTTGCCGTAGTAGTAGCCCTCGGCGTAGGCGTCGGTCTGTTCTTGTGCGACGAACTCGACCTCGGCGGCCGAAGGGACCGTGGCTCCGGGGAACTGCGCTGCGATGCCGTCGACGAGCGCCTGGGCGAGGGCGGCGTCGTCGGGCAGCGTGTAGTTGCCGGTGCTGCCGTCGTCGAGTTCGAGGTCCGGGGCCTCCTGGTCGACCGGGATGGCTTGCGCGACACCGGCGAGCTGCTGGGGGGTGACGCCGAGCGTGCCGGTCCTGAGCGCCTCTTCAAGCTCGACATGGACGATGACGCCGTCGCCGCGTTCGAGCAGGGCGGCCCGCACCGGAACCTGGTCGCCTTCGACCAGCGTCCGGGTCTCCTCGACCAGCAGCACCGGCAGGTCCTCTTCGTTCCCGCCCAAGTCCTGGGTGCACTCCACGTCCGGTCCGCAACCGGCGAGGCCCTCCATACGCACCGAAGCCTCGGTGTCGCTCGGCTCCAAGACGTCCACCCGCAGGATCGCGTGCTCGCCGGATTCGGTGAAGAGCACTAGCTCTTCGTAGCGGTAGCCGTCCGCTTCCGCGTCGAAGTAGAAGCCGTCGAAGTCGGGCTCGAACTCGCCGCAGTAGCCGCCGATGGTCCCGCCGATCCCGGTCATCGCCGTGACCAGCGCTTCCTCGTACATCGCGGCTCTTCCCCGCTGCGCGTCGCTCATCTGGGCAACCGCATCGCACGTGTAGGCCTCTTCCTCTTCGCCCGGCCCGGCAGCACCGAGCGGGGCCGACCCGAGCCACATCGGGATCGCCAGGGCCGCAGCGAGCGCCGCGACCCCGGCGACCGCGCCGGTCCCGATCGCCGCGCGTCGGCGCAGCACCCGGCGCCGCCCGGCGGTCACGATGTCGTCGGTGCCCGAGTCCGGAACCGGATCGGCTCCGTCGAGCGCTTCGTTGAACAACCCGCGCACGTCGTCTGGGTTCATGATTCGGCTCCTTGGCCCGCGAGATTCGACTGCTCATAAAGGTCGCGCAGCGTCTGCAGTCCCCGCGCGGTCTGGCTCTTGACAGTGCCGGCCGAACAGCGCATGATCCGCGCGGTTTCCTCGACCGGCAGGTCCTCCCAGAAGCGGAGGACCAGGGTGGCCCGCTGCCTGGGTGGCAGCGTGGCGAGAGCGGCGACGGCGGCGAGGCGCTCATCGGAGCCGCTCGCCGCGGCGATGCCTTCGGGCAGTTCCGAATAGGAGCGCTCACGGCGGAACCAGCCGCGCCGGGACTCGTCGATCAAGGTGTTGGTGACGATCCGCCGCGTGTACGCGTCGGCAGTCTCCATCTTGGTCCTCGACCACACCGCGTAGAGCTTCACCATCGAGCTCTGCACGGCGTCCTCGGCCCGGTGCCAGTCGCCGCACATCAGGTACGCGGTTCGGAGCAGGCCTGACCGGCGTGCCTGGACGTACTCGCGGAATTCGCGTTCCTGCTGCGGGGTCATGGGGGCCTTTCGTCGCGTCTCTGTCCCCGTTTCTACGGAACCGGGACCGCCGCGGGTTGCAGAGGGTCCTCCTTTGTTTCAGGCGGTGTGGAGGGCGAAGCCGGTGGCGCCGGGGGATTCGCGGCCGGGGACGAGTTCGGAGCCGTCGGCGCGGGTGAGGCCGGTGTAGTCGCCGCCGGTCTCGGAGCGGTAGGGGATCGGGTCGGCAGTGAAGGCGGTGGCGAGGCGCTGGCGGAACCGCTCGGCGATGTCGTTGTAGCGCTGCGCGTCGAGGTGGACGGCGCTGTGGGCGACGAAGGGCGGGAGGACGTCGAAGCCGGTGAAGTGGAGGAGGCCGTGGTTGAGCGGGAAGAGCAGGTCGTCGATGGGGCCGTTGACGCCGCGTTCGGTGTAGTGGCCGGTGCGGCCGCCGGTGAGGGTGGCGAGCATGGCGCGCTTTCCGGCGAGCGGGCCGTCGCTGCCGTAGCGGCCGAGCTTGGCGCCGTAAGCGAAGTTGTAGGTGAACACCCGGTCGATCCAGCCTTTGAGGATCGCGGGGACGGTGAACCACCAGAGCGGGAAGAGGAGGACGACGAGGTCGGCGTCGCGGAGCTTCTGCTGCTCGGCGCGGACGTCCGCGCTGAGCCGACCGGTCTCGTAGGCGGTTCCCGAGGCGTGCATGAAGTCCGGGCCGGTGATCCCGTCGAAGTCGGTGAAGTCGGCCGCCGACGCCCACTTCATGGCGTACAGGTCGGAGACGACGACTTCGTGGCCCTCGGCGTGCAGGGTGCTCACGGCGAGGTCTTTCAGCGAGGTGGTCAGCGAGTTCGCGTCAGGGTGCGCGTGGACGATCAGTACCTTCATGCCCGCAATCCTGAGCCGGATTCCGGGCCTTGCCCAGAGTCCCTTTGACCTGTGGACGCGTCTTCCTAGGACCAGCAGGACCAGCTTGGGGCCGGACGCATCGCGTCCGGCCCCCGTTGCGTCGCAGGCTAGTGCTCGGCGTACGTGGCGATCAGGAGCCAGACCGCCAGGCCGGCCATCACGGCGAGGGCGATGCGGGTCGAGAGGACCCGGGCCTCGGTCTTGACGTTCTGCGAGACCTCGGGGTAGCCGATCACGATGAGGCCCTTGAGGAGCGCGAGCCACCCGAAGATAGTGACCAGCACGTGCCAGTGCCAGGCCCACTCGTTGACGAGGATGACCGAGGCGAGGCCGAGGAGCAGCGACATCAGGCCGTAGGCGAGGGCGAACGAGCGGTCCTGCACCATGCGCAGCTTCAGGTCGATGAGCGTGGCGGGGCGGATGAAGAGGATCGCGGCGAACGCGAGGGTGAGCCAGCCCCAGAAGAGGGCGAAGAAGGTGGTGGGTTCCATGACGGTACTTCCATTCGCGGGTTGAGCGGAAATAGTCGGGTCCGGTCGGGCTCGGCTTTCTTACGCGGGGTCTTCGGTGTCGCGAAGGCCTTCGCGGGCTTGGTCGCGCAGGTCGGCGCCCAGGATCTCGGGGGCGACGATGCGCATGAGGGCGGCGTCGACGTGCCGCATGCCTTCGGCGCGGAGCACGTTCACGCCGAGGACGCGTGAGAGCTGGCGGTGGAGGACGAACGGCCCGAGCCGCATGGCGACGAACACCGCCGCGTCGGTGCGGGGGTCGCCGCTCGTGTGCAGGTGCGGCGCGGCGGCGGCGCAGAGCTCTTCGAACAGCGGCTCTGCTGCGGGGGAGGACTCGGCGAGCATCCGGGCGAGGTAGCCGAGGACCGGTTCGCTCGCCCGGTGGACCTCGGCGATGAACTCGGGGTCGGACAGGCGCTCGTCCTCGGTGCCCTGCTGGAGCATGAGGCGCCCGAACTCGAGGACGTACTCGTCGCAGGCCTGCCGCAGGCCCTCCTTGTTGGTGAAGTGGTACTGCACCAAGGCGAGCGAGACGTCGGCGCGTTCGGCGATCCGCCGGAGTGCGGCCCCGCGAGCGCCGTGCTCGGCGAACTCGTGGAGCGCCGCGTTCCGGATTCTCGCCCGTGCCGTCAGATCTCCTGTACTCATGTATAGGATACTAGTACTCGCATATAGGTTTGTCGAGTCGGTGTGTCGCGCAAGACAAACGAGCAGCGTTTCGAGGGGTCGCGGCCGGTGTCGTACCCGGTTCCTATGCTCTTCAACGTGACTGAAACGAATCCCTCAACTGCCGTCGACGAGCACCGCGCGGCGTTCCGCGACGAGTGGCGCGAGTACCCCCTCGACCGGCGCGGGCACGGCACGCCGCACGCTGTCGCCGCCGATCCTGAAGCGCCCCAGTGGCTCGAAGCGCTCTACGCGAAGAACGCCGAAGCCATGGAAGTGGTGATCCAGCATCTGGAGGTCCCCGCGTACGAAGCGCCGATCCGGGCCGGGATCGCCGGGGAAGCCGACCCGCTCGGGGCCGCGCTCGCCCTCGGCTTCCTCGCACGGGTCGACGAGGGGATGTACCGCGACATCGAACGGCGCGGGCGGGACGCCTGGATCGCCCGGCACGGCCTCGCCTTCGCGTGCCGGGCCGTGGTCGAGATGATCGGGTACGAGGTCCACTGGTGGGGGGACCGGCGCTACAGCCGGGGGACCGCGCGGATCAGCGAGCCCGGCGCCCACCGCGTCGCCCTCCTGAACGAGCACCTGCCTTTGGTCGCACCCCTGCGCTCACTCCTTGCGGCCCTTCCCGAAAGCGAGTACGCGGCGGTCCGCGAGGCCGTCGCGCCGCACCGCACGACCGACGCCAAGAAGTTCGCCGCCGCGCTCCTCATGCCCGACCAGGACGACTGGGTCCGCGAAGCCCTCGACCTCCACAAGGGATCGCGCAACGGCCGGTACGGCTACGACCTGGTCTGGGCGATCGTCGCGAACCGCGAGGACGCCGAGCGCGCGGAGGCCCGGGTCCTCGGCGTCTACGCCAACGTGGTCGAGCGGATCGCCCTCCTCGTCGACGCGCTCGGCGCCGACGCCCTGCCCGTCCTGGTGAACACCCTCGACGCCGAGCCGCGACCGAGTGTCGAAGTGCGCGAACTGGTCTACGACGCGATCGGCCGCCTCCCCTCCGAAGCGGCCGTCGCCTACCTCCTCGGCGACCTCACCAACCCGCTCGCCCTCGCCGCGGCGCAAGCGGCCGCGAGCCGGTTCCCGGTCCGCACGCTGCGCGCGATCCTCTCGGTCGCCCCGAACGCCCACGCCGCCACCAGGGTCCGCCTCGGCGGATTCGTCACCGCGAACGGCCTGCGGGACGCCGCCGACGCGCTCGACGCCGCCGACCGGGACCGGATCAACGAGCTGCTGCAGCGGCGCCACCCCGACGCCCAGGCCCTGCCCGAGGTCTTCACCACGCCCCCTTGGGCCCCGTACGCGAAGCCCTCCAAACGCGCGGCCCTCGAACTCACGCCCCCTGCCATCGACGAACTGCGCTGGGCCCCAGGGGAACAGGACGAGTGGCGCGAGGCCCCCGGCGGCGCGGACGACTACTGGGCCAACTACCCCCGCTGGCATCGGAACCGCCCCGACGACCCGAACGACTGGGCCTTCAACCACCTCGTCGCCTACGCCCCCGACGAGTACTCCCGCCCCGCGCTCGCGAAATGGGACGGCACCTCCGCGTCGCTCAGCACGGGCACGCTCAAATCGATCCTCGCCCGCTACGGCGACGAGACCAGGGCGCACGCGACGGCGCTCCTCAAACGCAAGACCTCGTTCCGCGAGGCCTTGGCGCCCTTCGTGAACCTCGACGCCGCGCGCCTCACCGCGGGCTGGCTCTCGCGCGGCCGCAACGAGCGCGCCACCGCCAAGGCCTGGCTCGACCGGCACGCCGCTGTCGCCGCCGCGTTCCTTATCCCCGACGCCGCAGGCAAAGACGCCAAGCGCCGCAAGGCCGCCACCGACGCCCTCCGGTACCTCGACCGCTCCGTTGTGGACGAACAGGCCGCGCTGTACGGCGACGAGGCCGCCGCGGCCGTCGCCGCCCTGCTCGACGCCGACCCGTTCGACCCGCAGCTCGCGCGCATCCCCAAGCCCGGCAAATGGGCCGAACCGGCGATGCTCCCGCAGGTGCTCCTCGCCGACCGCACTGCGGCCCTTCCCGATTCGGCGGTCGTCACGCTCATGACCGCGCTTGCGATGGACGACGCCGAGCGCATGTACCCGGGCGTGGACGCGCTCGCCGCCGAATGCGACCCGGCCTCGCTGTCGGCGTTCTCGTGGGGCCTGTTCGAGCTGTGGCTCTCGGCGGGATCGCCGTCGAAGGACGCGTGGGCGATGGACCAGCTGCGCCGCTTCGCCGACGACTACGCCGTGCGGCGCCTGGACGCGCTCATCCGCGAGTGGCCCGGCCAGAGCCAGAACCGCAAGGCGGTGCGCGGCCTGGAGGTCCTCGGCGGCGTCGGCTCGGAGGCCGCGCTGCGCACCGTGCACGCCATCGCGCAGAAGGCGAAGTTCAAGGCGCTCAAGAAGACCGCGGTCGAGCAGATCGAGGTCATCGCCGAGCGGCTGGAGCTCACCCTCGACCAGCTCGGCGACCGGCTCGTGCCCGACTTCGGGCTCGCGGAGGACTCGCTCGTGCTCGACTACGGGCCGCGGTCCTTCACGATCAGGTTCGACGAGGCGCTGAAGCCGTACGTCATCGACGAATCGGGGAAGCGGAAGGCGAGCGCGCCCAAGCCGAACGCGAAGGACGACCCGGAGCTCGCGCAGCCCGCCTACGAGCGGTTCGCCGCACTCCGCAAGGAGCTCAAGGCCACCGCCGCCGAGCAGGTCAAGCGCCTCGAAGCGGCGATGGGCGCCGCCCGCACGTGGACGCGCGCGGAGTTCCAGGAGTTCCTGGTCGACCACCCGCTGATGTGGCACCTGTCGAGCCGCCTCGTCTGGCAGGCCGGCGGCGTGTCGTTCCGCCTCGCCGAGGACCGGACCCTCGCCGACGCCGAGGACGAGCCGTTCGCGCTGCCCGAGGACGCGGCAGTGCGCCTGGCGCACCCGCTCACGCTGGGGGAGGACGTTGAGACATGGGCCTCGGTGTTCGCCGACTACGAGATCCTGCAGCCGTTCGACCAGCTCGCCCGGCCCGCCTTCGACCTGACCGACGAGGAGCGCAAGACCGGACGGCTGCGGTTCGAGGGCGCGACGACCGGCGCCGGGCCGATGATCGGCCTGCTGAACCGCGGCTGGAAGTTCGGCGGCCCGCCCGGACGCGGCGGCTACGGCCTCTACCGGGAGTTCCCCGAGGGCGGCTACGTGTACCTCGACTCGACCCCCGGCGTGCACCCCGGCTACGGGTACGACAACAGCGCCGAGCAGACGCTGGACACGGTCGAACTGAAAATGCCTGACGGAGCGGCGCTCGACCCGGTCGCGGTCTCCGAGGCCATGCTCGTGATTGCGCGGCTCAGCCGCTCATAGCCGAAGGTGCCCCGGGGCCGCGGCCCCGGGGCACCTCAGACCTCGGTCATCTCGATGTCGGTGTACCGGCCGTTGCGGGTCACCTTGTCCACCATGAAGTCCGTGCCCTTGTCGAAGAGGATCTCCTCTTCGTCGTGGTCGGAGTACTCGGTGACGTTCTTCCCGTTCCTGCCGTTGACGGTGAAGCGCGTGTCGCCCGCGAACTGCCCCGAAGCGTGGATGTCCGGGTTCTTCGAGGTGCTGGTGAACGCGTCCTCCTTGACGACCTGGCCCTCCTTGTACTTGTCGAGCAGGCCGGGCTTGTCCTTGAGGTTCGCGCCCCGGTAGGTCTTGCCCGGCTCGCCCGGCAGCTTCGACAGGGCGTCCGAGACGCCGTCGGCCTTGTCCTGGAACTTCTTCCGGAACGGCTTGCCCGTGCCGTCGGGGTTGCGCAGGTAAGGGTTGATCTGCATGAACCCGCCGTTGGTGTAGGTGCGCAGGTTCGCCTTGTCGGTGTCGTTGAACGGCTTGAGCCGGTTGGGTTTCGGCGGCGGTGGCGGCGGGGCCTTCTTCAGGCCCTCGGTGGTCCGGAACGTCGCCGGGTCGTCGAGGACCTGGGAGAGGATCTTCCCTCCGACCGACCCGCTCGGGGATGGCGATCTAGGCATGCGTCACCGTTCCTCTGTTCGCTTCAGGACGGAACGAGTGTATCCGGGCGAAATAGCCCCTTGAGGAACGCGAAGCCTTGCCGCCGTTCAGATGCGGGCTGCCGGGGCCAGCGCCTCCAGCTCCTCCCAGAGGGATTCGGGGATCGCGACGTCGAGCAGCGCGATGGTCTCGGCGGCGCGCTCGGGCCGCGAGATGCCGACCACTGTGGAGTCGATCAGCGGCGAGCGCGTCGAGAACTGGAGCGCGGCGGCGATGAGCGGGACGCCCGCGCGCTCGCAGGCCTCGGCCATCTTGTACGCGGCGGCGGCGATGGCCTCGTCGCGTTCGCCGTAGCAGTACTTCGGCTGCTGCGCAGGGCCTTTGGCGAGCATCCCGCCGCCGTAGGGGGCGGCGTTGAGGACGCCGAGGCCCTCGGCGCGGGCCTTGGTGAACAGCTCCTCGGCCTCGCGGTTGAGCAGCGTGTACCGGTTGTGGTTGAGCACCAGGTCGAATTCGCCGGTGTCGAGGTACTGCTGGCTGAGCTTCACGTCGCCTGAAGCGACGGCCAAGAAGTCGACGGCGCCGGACTCGCGGAGCCCGACGAGCGCTTCGAGGGCGCCGCCGGGTGCGAAGCCGTCCTGCCGCATGAACTCGGGGTCGTGGAGGGCCAGGACCGGCACGGTGTCGAGGCCGAGGCGCTCCAGGCTCTCTTCGAGGGAGCGGCGCACGCGGTCGCCGGAGTAGTCGCCGGTCTCCGGGTCGGCGTCCACTTTGGTCTGCAGGACGAAGCCCTCGGGGAGGCCGCCGCGGCGGCGGATGGCCTCGCCGATGCGGCGCTCGGACAGGCCGTCCTTGCCGTAGTTGTTGCCGGTGTCGAGGTAGTTGACCTCGCTGTCGAAGACCGCGAGGACCGTTTCGACGGCGCGTTCATCGTCCACTTCGTACCCGTACACCGAGTCGAACCCGGCGAGGGTGCTGGTGCCGATGCACAGCGGGGTGACTTCGAGGCCGGTGCGGCCGAGGGAGCGCTTGAGCATGTTCATCCGTTCGTCTTCAGGTCGGTGGTGGCGTCGAGGCGGGCGGGGTCGAGGGCGTGCTCGATGACCATGACGCCCGCGCCGATCGCACCGCTCGACTCGCCCGTGCGGGCGGCGGCGATGCGCAGGTGCCTGGTGGCCAAGGGAAGCGAGCGCTGGTAGATGACTTCGCGGACGCCCGCGATGAGGTGGTCTCCGGCGAGCGCGAGGGAGCCGCCGATGACGATGATCGACGGGTTGAAAAAGTTGACGGCCCCGGCGAGCACTTCGCCGATGTCCCTGCCCGCCTGGCGGACGAGGCGCAGGGCCGGGACGGAGCCGGAGCGGGCGAGTTCGACGACGTCGAGCGAGCCGCCCGCCTGGATGCCCTGTCCGGTGAGGCGCTTGGCGATCGCCGCGCCGCTCGCGACGGCTTCGAGGCAGCCGGTGTTGCCGCAGCGGCAGTGCACGTCGTCGGCGCCCGCGACGCGGATGTGCCCCATGTCGCCCGCCGCGCCCTGCGCCCCCCGGTAGACCTGGCCGGAGGCGATGATGCCGCAGCCGATGCCGGTGGCGGCCTTGATGAAGAGCAGGTGCTCGTACTCGGGCCAGGCGGTGAAGTGCTCGCCGAGGGCCATGATGTTCACGTCGTTGTCGACCATGACCGGCACCGGGATGCGTTCGCGCACATAGGCGGGCACGTCGAAGCCGTCCCAGCCGGGCATGATCGGCGGGTTCACGGCGCGGCCGGTGTCGTGCTCGACGGGCCCGGGGAGGCCGATGCCGACGCCGAGCAGGTCGCTCGCGGAGCGGCCGACCTCATCGAGGAGCGCGAGGCCGTGTTCGACGGTCCAGTCCAGGACCGGCTTGGGGCCCAAGGCGATGTCGAGGTCGGCGTTGGTCACGGCGAGGACGTTCCCGGCGAGGTCGGTGACGGCGAGCCGGGCGTGGGTGGCGCCGAGGTCGGCGCCGAGGACGATGCGCGCGGCCGGGTTGAACGCGAAGGTCGCGGGGGGCCTGCCGCCGGTGGAGGCGGTCTCGCCGGTCGGGGCGATGAGTCCGGCGGCGAGGAGCGCGTCGACCCGGGAGGTGACGGTGGAGCGGGCGAGGCCGGTGAGGGCGGAGAGTTCGGAGCGGGTCCGCGGTGCGCCGTCGCGCAGGAGCTGGAGCAGCGCCCCGGCGCCGACCGAGGCCCCGGGGGCCTGGCGTCGGGGCACATGCGAACCGTCAGTCACACCCATAGTGAACCACACGGGTTTCGACGGAGTCATGACGTAACTGTTTCATAACACCGACAACTTTTGCTTGTGCTCTGTCATAAGTCGGTCCTACGGTCGTCATATGGCTCACGTCACGATCACTCGGCGGGACTACCGCGCGGCCGTCATCGGCACCGGCTTCATGGGCCGCGTCCACGCCCGCGCCATCGCCGTCGCCGGAGGCTCGGTCGCGGGGCTCATGGGGTCCTCGCCCGAACGGGCCCGCGAAGCCGCCGCCGACCTCCGCGCCGATACCGTGTTCGACGATCTGGAGGCCGCGATCGACGCCGCCGACGTCGTCCACGTCTGCGTCCCCAACCACCTCCACGCCCCGATCGCCCTGGCCGCCATAGCGGCCGGGAAGCACGTGGTGTGCGAGAAGCCCCTGGCGACGGACGCCGCGACCGCCCGCGCGATGACCGAGGCCGCCGCCGCGGCCGGGGTCGTGGCCACGGTGCCGTTCGTCTACCGCTTCCACCCGATGGTCCGCGAGGCCCGCGCCAGAGTCGCGAGTGGACAGATCGGTCGCCTCACCCTCGCGCACGGCTCCTACCTCCAGGACTGGCTGCTGCGCCCCGGCGACGACAACTGGCGGGTCGACGCCGACAAGGGCGGCGCGCTCCGCGCCTTCGGCGACATCGGCTCCCACTGGTGCGACCTCCTCGAGTTCGTCACCGGCGACCGCATCACCGCCGTCAACGCCCAGCTCGCCACCGTGAACCGCAGGCGCTCGGGCCGTGACGTCTCCACAGAGGACATCGTGACGCTGCAGTTCGCCACCGCCGCCGGGATGGTCGGCTCCACCGTGATCAGCCAGGTCTCGGCCGGACGCAAGAACCGGCTGCTGCTGGAGATCTCCGGCACCGAGTCCACCGTCGCCTTCGACCAGGAGCGCCCCGAGACGCTCTGGATCGGCGGCCGGGACCAGAACGCCATCGTGATGCGCGACCCCGACCGCCTCAGCCCCGACGCCGCCCGCCTCGCCCGCGTCCCCGCCGGGCACGCCCAGGGCTACCAGGACTGCTTCGACGCGTTCGTCGCCGACACCCGCGCCGCGATCGACGGCGACACGCCCGACGGCCTGCCGACGTTCGCCGACGGCCTGCGCGCCGCCGAACTCGCCGAAGCCGTCTTCGCCTCGGCCCGGACCCGCGACTGGGCGGAGGTCCCGCGATGACCCCCGTGCTCGCCATGCGCGGCATCGGCAAAGCGTTCCTCGGCGTCCCCGTGCTCTCCTCAGTGGACCTCACGGTGAACCGGGGTGAGGTCCACGCCCTGGTGGGGGAGAACGGCGCAGGCAAGTCCACGCTGATGAAGATCCTCGCCGGCGTCCACACCGCGGACGCAGGCACCATCGAGCTGGACGGCCGCGCCGTCTCCTTCACCCACCCCGCCGCCGCCCAGCGCGCCGGGATCGCCACGGTCTTCCAGGAGTTCAACCTCCTGCCCGAGCTCACCGTCGCCGAGAACGTCCACCTCGGACACGAGCCGCGCCGCCGCGGCCGCATCGCGCATCGCGCCATGAACGAGGCGACCGCCGCGGCCCTCGCCGACCTCGGCGTCCCGGACCTCGCCCCCACCGCGAAAGTCGGCTCGCTCTCGGTCGCCCACCAGCAGATCACCGAGATCGCCAAGGCCCTCTCGCACGGCGCCGACCTCATCTGCATGGACGAGCCGACCGCCGCGCTCGCCGACGCCGAAGTGGCCCTGCTGTACCGGCTCGTCGAGCGCCTTCGTGAACGCGGGGTCGCCGTCCTGTATGTCTCCCACCGGCTCCGGGAGATCTTCGACCTGTGCGACCGGATCACGATCCTCAAGGACGGCCGCCTGGTCGACAGCGTCGCCACCGCCGACATCACCCCCGACGAGCTCGTGACGCGCATGGTCGGGCGCCGCATCGAGGCCCAGTTCCCACCCCGTCTGCCCGGCACCGAAACGGGCGACGTGCGGCTGCGGATCACTAATGGCGGCAACGACTTCGTCGACCGAATCGACCTCGAAGTGCGCGCGGGGGAGATCGTCGGCCTCGCCGGGCTCCAGGGCTCGGGCCGCACCGAGATCGCCGAAGCGGTCTTCGGCATCGCCCCGTTCACGCGCGGCACCGTCCAGGTCGACGGCCGGGACGTGCGGATCACGCGGCCCCGCAAGGCGATCGCGGCCGGGATCGCGCTCGTCACCGAAGACCGCAAAGCCCAGGGCCTCGCGCTGCACCAGTCGGTGAAGGCCAACGCCCGCATGGTCCTCGACGCGAACGCCCGCGTCCACTCCCGGCGGCGGCTCGCCCGCATCGACGGGCTCCTCTCCAGCCTCGACCTCGTCGCCCGCGGCGGCGACCAGGAGGTCCAGTTCCTCTCCGGCGGCAACCAGCAGAAAGTGGTCGTCGCGAAATGGCTAGCGGCCGAGCCGGGCGTGATCGTCCTCGACGAGCCGACGCGCGGGATCGACGTGGGCGCCAAGCACAAGCTGTACTCCGTGATCCGCGACCTCGCGGCCGAAGGGCTCGCGGTGCTGCTCATCGCCTCCGAGCTCATCGAGGTGATCGGCCTGGCCGACCGGATCGCGGTCCTCCACGACGGCCGCATCGCCGGGACCCTCCCCGGCGGCGCAACTGAGCAGGAGGTCATGGCCTACGCGACGGGTCGCAACGGTGCACACCAGAGACGTGAAGGGACCGAGCCGGAATGAAGACCCTCACCCCTCGCCTCAGCACCACTGCCCTCATCTATCTCGCCCTCGTCGGAGTCCTCGCAGTCGGCGCCGCCGCCGTCGCGTTGGACGGCGGGAACCTGTTCGCGACCGCGAACCTCGTCGACATGCTCACCCGCACCAGCCTCACCGGGTTCCTCGCCATCGGCATGACCCTGGTGATCCTGTGCCGGTCCCTGGACCTCTCGGTCGGGTATGTCGCGGCCCTCTCCAGCCTCGTCGCCGCCACCACTATGGATGGACAAGCGGCCAACATCCCGCTCGCGGTCGCCCTCGTGCTGCTCGTCTCCGGCCTCATCGGCGCCGCGAACGGCGCGATCGTCGCCTATCTCAAAGTGAACCCGTTCATCGCGACCCTCGGCACCGGCCTGATCCTCAAGGGCTACCTGGACACCGAGTACAGGGGCCCCGCCGGGGACGTCCCGGCCGTGTTCCAGCAGTTCGGGTACACGCGGATCGCGTTCGTGCCGGTCTCGGCGCTGGTGATGCTCGCGGTGGCCGCCGCCGCGGTCTGGTTCCTCCGGTCGACGCGCACCGGCCACCACATGTACGCCGTGGGCGGCGACGCCGACGTGGCACGCATGTCCGGCATCCGCACCAACCGGGTCCTGCTCGCCGCGCACGTCCTGTGCGGCATGTGCGCCGGGCTCGCGGGACTGCTCCTCGCCGCCCGGTTCGGCACCGGTTCGGCCGAGGCCTACACGAACCTGTACGAGCTGGACGCGATCGCCGCGGTCGTGCTCGGCGGCACGCTCCTCCTCGGCGGCAAGGGCGGCGTCGCCGGAACAGTTGCGGGCGTGGCGATCCTGGCCGTGCTCGACACCGTGTTCAACGTGATGCAGATCGACCCGTTCGCGAAGGACGTGCTGCGCGGCGCCGTGATCATCACGGCCGTCGCACTGTACGCCCGCCGCCAGCTCGACCGCAGCGCCCGCAGACCCCGCTTCGAGGCGGCCGCAAGGAGGTCGTCATGACACGCCTGCGCCGTTTCGGCGCCGCCCTCGTCGGCGGCGGCACCGGCACCGTGTTCCTCCTGATCGCCCTGGTCTTCGCGGGCATCCTCGCGATCAACCCCGGGTTCTTCGAGGCCCCCTCGCTCATGGCGTTCCTCAAGCAGGCCGCGCCGCTGGTGATCCTCGCGGCCGGGCAGTACTTCGTGATCGTCTCGGGGAACTTCGACCTCTCCGTGGGCGCGCTCGTCGGCGCGCAAGTGGTGATCGCCGCGCGGCTCATCGACGGCGAGGAGTCCCGCACGGTCCCCGTCCTACTCGTCATGCTCGCCTTCGGCATCGGTGTGGGCCTGGTGAACGGGCTCATCACCACCGTCCTTAAAGTGCAGTCGTTCATCACGACCCTCGGGATGCTCCTGGTCCTGTACGGCGCGATCCGGCTGTGGACCGGCGGCGCCCCCACCGGCGCGCTCTCGGAGACGTTCCGCACGCCCGGCCGCCTCGGCATCGAGACGCCCGTCGCCCAGATCCCGTGGGCGCTGCTCATCATGCTCGCCCTCGGCGCGGCCGCGATCCTGTTGATGCGCACAAGGTTCGGCCGCATCCTCATGGCATCGGGCGACAACGAGCTCGCCGCGAAGCGCTCCGGCGCCCGCGTCGACACCGCCCGCACGGCCGCGTTCGTCCTCTCCGGGATCTCGGCCACCGTCGCCGGCGTCCTCATCGGAGGGTTCGCGGGCGTGAGCGCCCAAGTCGGCGAGGGCCTGGAGTTCACCGTCATCACCGCTGTGGTCCTCGGCGGCGTCGCGCTCGGCGGCGGGCGCGGCACGGCGCTCGCGGCCATGGCCGGGGCGCTCGCGATCGAGGCCCTGTTCACCCTGTTCAACCAGATGGCGCTGCCCGCGACGCTCCGCCCGGCCGTGCAGGGCGTCATCATCATCGCCGCCGTCGCCTACGCCGCCCGGCGGCGGACCGCCGCCGCTGTACCCGCAACCGCCAGTCCCTCATGAAAAGAAGGTCCGCATCATGCAGACGACACGCCTAGCCTCCGCCGCGGCGGCCGCCCTCGGGCTGCTCCTCGCGACCGGCTGCACCACCGACACCCCGACCGAACCCGAAGCCGACGCCACCACCGCAGAATCCGGCGATGAGTGGTTCGTCCAGGCCGAGTACGACGAGCAGCTCGCCCAGCGCGACATCGAACCCGAAGGCGACCCGGCCGCGCCGTGGCTGCAGGCCATCGAACCCGAATGGGTCGACACGAGCGGGTTCAAACGCGAGGGCGGCGACGCCACCGTGTGCTTCTCAAATGCCTCAGTCTCCAACCCTTGGCGCGTCACGGGCTGGATCACCATGCAGGAGCAGGTGAAGGTCCTCCAGGAGGCCGGGGCCATCGGCGAGTTCCGCACCTCGGACGCCGGTGACGACGACGACCAGCAGATCTCCGACATCCAGGCGTTCGTCGACTCCGGCGAATGCGACGCGCTCATCATCTCGCCGTCCACGACTGCGACGCTCACGCCCGCTGTCGAGACCGCGTGCGCCTCAGGGATTCCCGTGATCGTGTTCGACCGCGGCGTCAACACCGACTGCGCGACCACGTTCATCCACCCGATCGGCGGCTACGCGTACGGCGCGGACGCCGCCGAGTTCCTGGTCGACAACCTCGAACCGGGGTCGAAGGTGCTCGCGCTGCGCATCCTCCCGGGCGTGGACGTGCTCGAACACCGCTGGGCCGCGGCGCAGCAGATCTTCGGGGACTCCGAGATCGAGGTCCTCGGCAACGAGTTCACCGGCGGCGACGCGGCCGAGATCAAGAACATCGTCACCCAGTACCTGCAGCGCGGCGACGTGGACGGCATCTGGATGGACGCCGGGGACGGCGCGGTGGCCGCGATCGAGGCGTTCGAGGACGCCGGGAAGCCGTACCCGGTGATGGCCGGGGAGGACGAGCTGTCGTTCATGCGGAAGTGGAAGGAGACCGGGATGACCGCGATCGCGCCGGTCTACTCGAACTTCCAGTGGCGCACACCGGTGCTCGCTGCCACAATGATCCTGAACGGCGAGCAGGTCCCGGCGGAGTGGGTGCTGCCGCAGGAGCCGATCACGGAGGCCGACTTGGACGACTACCTCGAACGCAACGCCGACATGCCTTCGCTGCATTATGCGAAGTTCGGCGGCGAGGACCTGCCCGGCTTCCCCGACGCCTGGCGCGACCGTTGACCCGAGCGATCGGCGTCAACACGTGGGTCTGGGCCTCGCCGCTCGACGACGAGGCCCTGGCCCGGCTCGCGCCCGCGATCCGCGACTGGGGGTTCGACGCGATCGAGCTCCCCGTCGAGTCCCCGGGCGACTGGGACCCGGTGCGCGCCAGGGAACTCCTGGACGAACTCGGCCTCGACGCCACGGTGGTGCTCGTGATGGGACCGGGCCGCGAGCTCGTGGCCGCCCCGCACGCCGTGGTCGCCGGGACCCAGGAGTACCTGCGTCGCGTCGTGGACGCGGCGGTCGCGGTGGGCTCCAAGGTGATCGCGGGTCCCGCGTACGCCTCGGTCGGCCGCACCTGGCGCATCGAGGACCGGCCCGCGGCCTACCGGGAGCTCCGCCGGAACCTCGCCCCGGTCGCCGAGTACGCGGCCGAGCGCGGCGTCACCGTCGCCGTCGAACCCTTGAACCGCTACGAGACCAGCCTGGTCAACACCGTCGACCAGGCACTGGACGCATTGGACGATCTGCCGGGAACCGCACTGGCCCTTGACGTCTACCACATGAACATCGAGGAGACCGACCTCCCGGCCGCGATCATCCGCGCCGGGGACCGGATCGGGCACGTCCAGGTCTGCGCCAACGACCGGGGTTCCCCGGGGCGCGACCACCTTGACTGGCGTGCCCTCCTGTACGCGCTCGACCTGGCCGGATACCCCGGCCCGCTCGTGATCGAGTCGTTCACCTCGCACAATGCAACCATTGCCGCGGCCGCCTCGATCTGGCGGCCGCTGGCACCGAGCCAAGACGCCCTCGCCGTCGACGGACTCGCCTTCCTGAGGAGTCTCACCGATGACTAGACCGATCACGCTGTTCACCGGCCAGTGGGCCGACCTCCCGTTCGAGGAGGTGTGCCGCCTCGCCTCGGGCTGGGGCTACGACGGGCTCGAGGTCGCCTGCTGGGGCGACCACCTCGACGTGGTGCGGGCCGCCGAGGACGACGACTACGTGGCCGAGCGCAAGGCGATCCTCGAATCGTACGGGCTCGGCCTGTGGACGATCTCGAACCACCTTGTGGGCCAAGCGGTCTGCGACGACCCGATCGACGACCGGCACCGCGCGATCGTCCCGGCCCGCGTCTGGGGCGACGGGAAGCCCGAAGGGGTCCGCGAGCGTGCCGCCGAGGAGATGCAGGCGACCGCGCGCGCGGCCGCGAAACTCGGCGTCGACACGGTCGTGGGCTTCACCGGCTCGGCGGTATGGAAGTACGTGGCGATGTTCCCGCCCGTGTCAGAGGCCGTGATCGAGGCGGGCTACGACGACTTCGCGGCCCGCTGGAACCCGATCCTGGACGTGTTCGACGCAGAAGGCGTCCGGTTCGCGCACGAGGTGCACCCCTCGGAGATCGCCTACGACTACTGGTCGACGCAGCGCGCGCTCGAAGCGGTGGGGCACCGGACCGCGTTCGGGCTCAACTGGGACCCGAGCCACATGGTGTGGCAGGACATCGACCCGGCGGCGTTCCTGTGGGACTTCCGGGAGCGGATCTACCACGTCGACTGCAAGGACACGCGCCGCCGTTTCGACGGCCGCAACGGGCGGCTCTCCTCGCACCTGCCCTGGGGCGACCCGCGGCGCGGGTGGGACTTCGTTTCCACGGGCCACGGCGACGTGCCCTGGGAGGACTGCTTCCGCGTGCTCAACTCGATCGGGTACGCGGGCCCCATCTCGATCGAGTGGGAGGACGCCGGGATGGACCGCCTGCGCGGCGCCCCCGAGGCCCTCGAATACGTGCGGGGCTTGAACTTCGACAAGCCCGCGGCCTCCTTCGACGCCGCGTTCAGCTCCGAATAGGACGAATCCCGGGCCGCTTTCGGCGGCCCGGGGTTCGCTTTACGCGAAGGCGAAGAGCGGCGGGAAGACCAGCACCACGGTCCACGCCCAGGCGGCGTACACCGGCACGTAGTCGGTCTGCCACTTCTCGAGCCGCGCGAACGTCTTGCGGCCCTGGACGATCCGCCAGTACAGCCAGGCCGTCCAGGCGAGGTTCACGAACAGGACCAGGTTCTCGCCGAGCGCGGCGCTCTTGTTCGGCGTGAAGCCCCATTCGGTGATGCGGCCGGTGATCGCGACGAGCACGAGCACGTCGATGAGCAGGGCCGCCACGACGAGCGCGAGCTGCATCCAGTCGAAGAACCCGGCGGGCGCGCCGGGGTCGCGGGCCGAGATCGAGTACAGGACCAGGCCGAGCACGACCACCAGGAGCAGGTCGAACAGGATGAGCATGTCGCGCTCGACGTCGATGGCGTTGCTGGTCACGCCGATCGCGACGAGCACGGCCACGAGCGTCACCGCGAACAGCGGCGTGAACACGCGGGTGAGCACCGGCGCCATGTTCTCGATGACGGACTGCTTCGCCTCGACCAGCCATGCCGCGACGACCACGGCGGCCGCGCCGCCGCAGGGGACGAGCCACTCGCTGATGAACGTCTCGGCGTCGATCCCGATGGCGTTGAAGGTGCCCGCGGTGATCCCGGTGAGCACGCTGCCGCCGAGGCAGATGAGCACGAAGTAGATGAACCACTCGCCGGTGAACCGGATGAAGTCCATGCGCTTCTGGCCCGAGCGCCATTCGCCTGCGGCGTAGGCGATCCCGACGACGAGCCACAGCGCGAGCGGCAGGTGGATCGCGGTGAGCACTATGGACTGGGAATCTCCGTAGTTCGAGGCACTGGCGAGCGGGTACGCGTTCGCGGCGACCGCCCCGAGCGCGAACAGGCCGGTCAGCGCGAGCACGGTGCCGCGGCTGACGGCGCGCCGCCACGCCAGGTAGGCGGTGAGCGGCGCGAGCACGAGCAGGCCCAGGTTGCGGACGTAGAACTCGGCGCTGTCGTCGAACCCGAAGCCGAACAGCGCGGGGAGCTTCACGGCGAGGACGCCGAGGGTCGCGCACACGACCATGACGAGGAGGCCGCGGCGGCGCTCGGCCGCGGCGGAGGCGTCCTCGTCGGTGAGGACGAGCTGCTTCCACAGCCGGTCGGAGTGCTCGCGGGCGAACTCGCGGGAGAGCTCGTCCATGCGGCCCATGCGTTTCACGGCGATGAGGAAGGCCTCGTCGGCGTGGAGGCCCGTGGTGGTGAGGTCGGCGACGCGCTCGCGGAGGTGGTCTTCGAGCTCGTCCACGTCGGCGGTGGCGACGGCGCGGCGGCGGAGCATGTAGGAGCGCCACTCGGCGATCTGCGTCTCCAGGTCGTCGTTCTCGGTCATGTCACCCCTCCAATACGGGCCCGGCGATCGGCGGGGCCGATCGCGTGGCCTTCCAGATGTCTTGCAGCGCTTCGGTGACGGCGTCCCACTGCCGGCGCTGCTCGGCCAGTTCTCTGCGGCCGTCGGGGGTGATGGCGTAGTACTTGCGGCGGCGGCCGCCCTCGGGGGTGCGCCAGTGGGACTCGACGTAGCCGAGCCTCTCGAGGCGGTGGAGGAGGGGGTAGAGCAGGCCCTCGGTCCATTCGAGGCGGCCGCCGGAGCGTTCGCTGATCTCCTTGAGGATCGCGTAGCCGTAGCTCTCCTCCTCGGCGAGGATGCCGAGTACGAGCGGGGTCGCCGAGGCGGCGACGAGGTCTTTCGTGATGTGCATGAGGGGGCGCCTCCTAACCCTAGTAGTTCTATGCCTTGAGGTTCTATGCATAGTAGTGCCAGGGTATGTATTTCCGCAAGACACCAGGTCAGGACGCGGCAGCGGGGCCGAGCAGGCGCACCCGCTCGGCCCCGCCCTGCAATCGGTCAACCGTTCGGCACGATCACCGCGCCCCGGCGGCCGTGACCTCCAGGAGCACCTCCCCGCCCGAATCCGGACCGCCGGGGACCCGCGCGGGCGGGCCGTCGGCTAGGTTCGGCGCGTGGACATCGCAGACGACCCCCAGGCGCTGTTGGACCGCGCGAAGGCCCTCACCGCGCCGGGCCGCGTGCTCATCGGCATCGCGGGCTGCCCCGGCGCGGGCAAATCGACCGCCGCCGCGTGGCTCGCGCACGCGCTCGACGCCGACGGCCGCCGGGCCGTGCAGGTCCCGATGGACGGGTTCCACCTGGCGAACGCCGAACTCGTGCGCCTCGGCCGCCGTGACCGCAAGGGCGCGATCGACACCTTCGACGGCCACGGCTACCGCGCCCTGCTCGAACGCCTCGCTGCCGAACGCGAAGCACCGGTCTACGCCCCCGAGTTCGACCGCCGCGTCGGCGAACCCGTCGCCGGCTCGATCGCCGTCCCGCCCGAGACCGACATCGTGGTCACCGAAGGGAACTACCTCCTCGACGACGACGGCCCCTGGCCGCGCGTGCGGGCCGCCCTCACCGAGGTCTGGTACTGCGAGACGCCCGAGCCGCTGCGGCTGGCGCGGCTCGTGGCCCGGCACGAGCGGTTCGGGAAGTCGCCCGAGCGCGCCCGCTCCTGGGTCGCCGACGTCGACGAGCGCAACGCCGAGCGCATCCGCGCCGCCAGGCACCGCGCCGACCTCGTGATCAACCTCGAGGCCCTGGGCATCGGCCGGCCCGACGCGTAAGGCGCAAGCGTTCCGGCATGCCCGACGAGCAGGGCCGCACCGCACCCGCTTCGGCGGGCTCGACGCCTGATCGGGAGCTGCGCCTTGGCAGTCGGACGTGCGACGACGCGGCCCGCCCGCCCGGCCGCTGACTTCGCCCGAGCGCTCGGCCTCAAGCCGACAGCGGCGGCAAGGCGACGAACGGCTGGGTCAAGTGCGAGGACGCCACGTGCAGCGTGCCCGCCGTTCGAGCCGCCAGCATCCGTTCCCTTGAGCGCCTTGCCTCTTCGGGGTCGATCTCGAACACGTAGGCGAGTTCCGGGTAGAGCGCCTGGATCGCGTGGACGAGGAGGTCGCCGGTGATGAGCACCGACTCGCGGCCGTCGGCGACGAGCACGCTCTGGTGCCCGGGAGTGTGCCCCGGCGTCGCGACGACCCGGCCCGCGTCGCGCAGCGGCGCGTCGCCGTCGAGCAGCCGGAGCTGGTCGGATGATTGGAGCGGGTCGATCAGCGACGCGCGCAGCTGCGGGTTGAGCGTGTCGACGGCGTCGAACTCGGCCCGCTGGATCAGGTAGGCGGCGTTGGGGAAGAAGGCGCCGAGGCCGGTGCTCGGCCCGTCCCCGCTCGTGGTCACGGCCTCCTCGGCCACGACGGCCCAGCCGATGTGGTCGGTGTGGAGGTGCGTGAGCACCACGGTGTCCACTTCAGACGGGTCGATGCCGGCCGCCGCCAGCGACTCCGGCAGTTTGCCGGGCAGCGGAGCCCAGGTCGCGGCGGCGTCGGCCGGGCCGATCCCGGCGTCCACCACGGTGACGCCCTCGGGGCCGCGGATCGCGAACGCCCGGAAGTTGAGGGACCAGCGGCCTTCGGCGTCGACGGCGCCGGGGTCGAACCGGTCCACCGCCGCCCACTGCTCGGCGGTGGCCTCCGGGAAGGCGCCTTCGCGGGACGTGAACGGGAAGGGGCCCACGCCATCGGCGAGGGCGATGATCTCGGTGGATCCGATGCGAATGGAGGGGGTCACGGCGCGATTCTGCCACGATCGGGTGACACCGCCGCCGCAGCCGGGCGTTTCTGTCGTACCCCCCTGCCATCGTGGTGACAACGGTCCCCGGGGTGGGTGGGGGTTAGGGATGGTAGACAAGCGCAAGCACCCCAATAAGCAGGCCGTTTGGGCTGGAGTGCGCTCCAGGTCGTAGGCTGCGGGCGGATGTACCGATCAACACATGGGGGAAGAGCATGGCACGCGTGGCGGTGACCGGCGGCAGCGGCAAACTCGGACGAGCCTGCGTCCGCGACCTGATGGAGCACGGGTACGAGGTCGTCAACCTCGACCGCGCGCCCTCGCCGGACGGCCTCGCGCCGTTCCTGCAGATCGACCTCGCCGATCACGGTCAGGTCGTCTCCGCCCTCACCGGCGTCGACGACCGGTACGACCGCCTCGACGCCGTCGTGCACCTCGCCGCGATCCCCGCCCCGGGCCTGCGCCCGAACTCGGCGGTCTTCCACAACAACATGCTCAGCACCTACAACGTCTTCGCCGCCGCCAAGACCGCCGGCATCGACAACGTCGTATGGGCCTCAAGCGAGACCGTGCTCGGCCTGCCCTTCGAGACCCCGCCGCCCTACCTCCCGGTCGACGAGGAGTACGAGCCCCGGCCCGAGTCCACCTACTCGCTCGTCAAGACCCTCGAAGAGGCCATGGTCGGCCAGCTCTGCCGCTGGAACCCCGCCCTCAAGGCCACCGGCCTGCGCTTCTCCAACGTCATGTACGTCGAGGACTACGCCGCGTTCCCCGCCTTCAACGAGGACCCGAAGCTCCGGGACTGGAACCTCTGGTCCTACATCGACGCCCGCGACGGCGCGCTCGCGATCCGCCTCGGCCTCGAACGCGAAGGAACCGGCAAGGAGGTCTTCGTGATCGCCTCACCGGACACCGTGATGTCCACGCCGACACCGGAACTCGTTGCCGCCCACTACCCGGACCTCGAGCTCAGGCGGCCCGTCGCCGGCCACGAGACGCTCCTGTCGATCGACAAGGCCCGCAGGCTCCTCGGCTTCGACCCGAAGCACACCTGGCGCGACCACGTCTGAGGGGATCTACTCCAGGCGCTTGCGCCACTCCAGGTCCGTGATCCTGATCCGGGTCTCTTCCGAACCGTCCCAAGCGGTCTGGAACCCGTGCGCCTGCAGGGTCTTGACCACGTCATGCCCCACCGCGAGCGTCTCCTCCACCAGGTCCGACCGCGATCCGTAGGCGAGGTACAGCACGCCCTCATGCGCGGACTCGGTGTCCTGCATGTGGAAGAACACATACCCGCGGTGCTCGGGGTCGGCCTCGTCCCAGATCTCGGTGGTGCCGCAGCGCTGGCAGCACGCGAAATGCTCCCGCGCCACGATCCCGCCCCTGTCGATCGCCGCGAACGCCTCGGTCAGCCGGTCGCAGTCTGTGACGCCCCAGTCCGCCTGCTCGGCGACCCGCTCGCGCCACATCGGGGCGAGAATCTCGCGCGCCTGGGCCCGCGTGATCGGCGGGTCCGACTCGGACATCTCCTCGAGGTCCTGCACCATCCGGTCGAACGAGAGGTACCCCATCTCGAGGTACTTGGCGGCCAGGACCGTGGTCTCGGCGGCCGCTTCGGGGGACGGCGCGGGCACCGGCTCCTCGTCCCACCAGTCCGCCGGCTCCCAGGGATGCGCTCCCTCCCAACCGGGTTCGTTGCGCGCCCAGGCCACGAACACCTCGGCCGCCGCCTCCACGGTCAGCGTCGTCTCCAGCCACGGCTCGTCGCCGACCCGGTACGACACCTCGACGTGCCCGGAACCGGACTCGCCCGCGGCCTGGATCGTGTCGTGCGGCAGGTCCGGGACCCGCTGCACGACGATCCACTCCAGGGACCCGTCATCGAGCCCGCGCACGCGCTCGCCGAGCGCGTCCGCGGTGAGGTGCGCGAACTTGCGGTTCCGGTCGTCGTAGCCGCGGATCGCCAGCGGCTCGTCAGGGGTCTGGCTCATCCGGCCACCCTACGACGCCGCCTCCAGCGGTCAGACCTCGTACCAGATGTGGAAGTCGTCGTACTTGTGCACACCAGGCGCGCCGCCGATCTCCCGCACGGCCTCCTGCAGCGCCCGGAGCTGTTCCACGCGCATCGGCAGCGCCGCCTCGTCCGGCTGGTAGGTCGAGCCGCGCGGGTAGTCGAGTCCCGGTTCGACGGACATCTCGACATGGCAGCCCAGCAGGTGCGACACCGGGTGCTCCTCGCACCACGCCACCAGACGGTCCACAGTGGCCTCGAACGCGTCCCAGTCCTGCACGTACAGCCGACCCGGGTAGAACGTGTCGCCGGTGAGCAGCAGGCTCGTCCACCGGTCGTAGAACACCGTCGCCGACGCGTGGTGCCCCGGCCCCGGCACGACGTCGACCACCCGGCCGCCCAGGTCGAGCTGGCGCGGCGTGTGCGGCCAGTCCTCGAACCCGTAGAACGCCCGCACCGCATCGAGACCCGGACCGACCACAGTGGTGTCAGGACGGTCCGCGAACTGCGCGTCGGCGGCCTTGTGGTCGCCGTGGCCGTGCGTGTGCGCGACGACCAGCCGGTACTCCTCGCGCCGGTGGCGCCGCAGCCACGCCTCGATATGCGCGTCCACGACCTCGCGCAGCGGGAAGTACTCCGGCTCAGGGGTCGCGCCGGTGTCGACGAGCAGCGCCGCGTCATTGCCGAACAGCAGGAACATGAACGGCGCCTCGTAGTTCACGGACTTGTTCTGCCGCATGACGACCGTGTGCTCATCGGCGAAGTGCGACTGGATCTCCGGCGCCGGGTCGTGCTTCGGCGACGGCCAGCCCGCGTGCCAGTCAGTTTCCAGGTCGGGCGTGCACCCGCCCGGACGGAACCGCACCGGGCGACCCGACCCGCCTGTCTCCTCGGCACCTGCCGGACGTTGTTCGAAAGCCATGGCACCCACGGTAAGGGTGCCGAGTGCGCCGGCGGCCAACAGGCTGCGGCGGCGTGTCTCGGTCGCGGGACTTCGGTCGTAGACCTCTCGAACGATTCGCTACAGTGGCGCGACAGTCCCGCCCTGCCTGAACCCCTTGGAAGGCGGTCGCCGAGATGCGCCGTGCCGCGATCACCCTGCTCGCCGGAGCCTTCGCGCTCACCGGATGCTCAGATCCGGAAACCGAGGTCACCGCCGAGGACGTCACCGCCATCGAGGCCAGCATCGTGAACGGCTCCGCGCTGGCCTGGGAACTCAGCCAGACCGAGGCCCGGGTCGCGAGCATGTGCATGCAGGACGAGGGTTTCACGGTCCACGATTCGAGCGCGTTGCACGGCAACACGTACCCCAACCGCTTCGAGGGCTTCGACGCCCCGTACTCGCGCATCCCCACGGTCGAGCAGGCGCAGAAGTTCGGTTTCGGCACCTGGGTATGGGCGTCCGAATCCGAAGAGGCCCTTGCCATGCGCGAAGACCTGGACTTCCTCGCCTTCACCGCCGAGGAACAGGGTTGGCATGATCCCGCCGAGGACGCCGCGTACGCGGAGTGGGACGCGACGGACGAGGAGTACCAGGAGTCCTGGACCGTGGCGTTCGTCGGTCCGGAGCGAGCCGCCTATGAGCAGGCCGTGTCAGAGGCCTACGAAGGGGCCGACACCCCGGAGGAGGTCGAAGCGGTCGACACCGAGGCGCTGGGCCCGCAGCCGCCCTTCGGCGGCTGCGAACTGAAGACCATCGAGATCGTCTACGGCGAGGTGTTCCACCGGGAGGTCGACGGCGAGGACTACTGGAGCCGGCCGGACCTGGAGAGCCCGCTCACCTGGATCGGCGACGGCGAGCTGTACGCCGAGCTCTCGAACGAGTACGCCGAACAGGAGGACGACTTCCTGATCTGCCTCAGTGAACGCGGCTACGGCGAATGGGACTTCGACGACCTGGGATGGCTGCCTACGTGGGAGTACCTGAGCCAGGTCGAGGGCAGCGGTGTCACCGGCCAGGGCGGGGAGGTCCCGCCGCTCCCCGATGATGCCGAGGACGCCGACCCTGTGGCGTTCGAGTTCACCATGGCCCTCGACTTCGCCGAGTGCGCCGAGGGCAGCGGCCTGCGCGACGGTTCGGACGAGGCCTGGGCCCGCATGAGCGTCGAGAGGGTCATCGACCGCGAATCCGAGGTCTACGCCTGGGAGCAGCAGATCCAGGAGTACCTGGACAACGCGCAGGACTACCTCGCGGGGAACTAGCGGACGTCTTCACCACTGGCTCAGAGCGATTCCGGGACCTGCGGCAGTTCCGGTGCGCCGCTAATGGGTTCGACAGTGCCGAGGATGGCGATCGCGCCGTCGTCGAGCCGGTCGTCGTCGAGTATGACCTTGCCGTGGCTGCCGTCGGCGGCGACGAGGGTCCAGCGGTAGTCCTCGGCGGTCTCCGGTCCGAAGACCGCCCGGTGCTTCAGCCTCGTAGCGAGTTCCACCGCCACATCGAGGAGTTCGGGTTCGCCCGCATGCGAGGCGAACGCGTCGAAGCCGACGAACTCCGCATACGCGCCCGGCCCCGAACCGGCGGCGACCTGGGCGATGACCGGACCGGCCACGGGAGCGGCGAAGGCGTTCCCGTCCCAGACCTCGATCTGCTCGCGGGGAATCGCGAAGGCGTCGGCGGCTTCGGCCGCGAGGACGCCGAGGTCCACCGGCTCTATGAACACGATCGTGTAGTCGCGCATCAGGCCCGCTCCTGTCCCTGATTGAACACGTTTCGGGCAGTTTCCCATGTTTTATCCGTCATGTGGCGGCTGAACCGGGCGATTTGCGGGTCGCGTTCGGCCGCCGCCCGGTCCCCCTTGTAGACCTTCAGGCCTTTGAGCGCGGTGTACTCGAGCTTGTCCAGCTCCACGAAGCCGTTGCCGCGCACGGGATAGACCGTCCCCGTGGGCTTGACGCCGTAGGTCCGGTCGTTGACCTTGTAGAGGTTGTCGCGCACGTACGCGGCCCGGCCGGTCTTGATCGCGGCGATGTCGGCATCGGTGTCGACGCCGGGCATCACGACGGTGTTCTGCTCTTTGGCCGGGCTCTTCATCTGGAGTTTCCCGAGGAAGTGCCGCTTGCTGATGCCGGTCGGCGCGACCGAGGCGACCGGTCCTTTGAGCGGCAGCGGCTCCTGCCCGGCGGCGCTTCCCGCCGCTGGAGCCGAACGCGAAGCGCGGCCCCGGTCGGCGTGTCCGGCACCGCTTCGGAGGGCGCCCGCAAGTAAACCCTTGAGCGCATCGACTTGCTGCCGAAGGGAATCGAGGGCATCGGCCAAAGCATTGGCATGGCCGGCGAGTTCTTCCGCCCGGTCTCCGGCGACTTGCGTCTGCCGCGCCGTGGTCTCCACTCCGATGGCGTCGAGTCGCGCCGCCAATGAGTCGAGGAGGTCTTTCGAGGACGTGATGCTTCCGGCGAGTTCGCGCGCGCTGTCGGCATTCGTGGCGACTGAGCCAGAAGCTTCTTCGATACTCGACACCGGAGCTCCTTCCGGGAGGGGTCCAGTCAGTATGGAGGCTCGACGATGTGATCACAACCACGCGTGTCGTTGCGCGGCATGCCAACATTCGAAGATGGGCCGGCCGACCCCCACCAGGTCGACCGGCCCCGCCGGGAGAGTTAAGTCTTCGGTTCGCTCGCGCGTCGATGGCGCAGGAAGGGCGCTCATCCGTCGCAGTACCGGCTGTCCCACGGGCGCGTGGTGACCTTGTAGAAGACCTTGAACGCCGTGTCCTCCAGCCAGACCTTCCACTCGGGGGAGTAGGAGCGCCAGACATCTCCCCAGGTCGCGTGCAGGTAGCCGGTGTTGATGCCGGAGACGATCATGACGATGTCCGCGCGTTCGCCCGGCACATAGACCTGGAACGAGTCGGGCGCGTCGACATTGAACCCTTCTCATCCTGGGTGAGTTCCGTTGCAGGGCAAGGAAGAAGCTCCTGGTACAACAGCAGTCGCCAAACACACTGCGCCCCAGGA